>NZ_JBITBT010000008.1:33377-288701 GCF_044452505.1 Amycolatopsis sp. NPDC051903
CGCCCCCCCCCCCCCCCCCCCCCCCCCCCCCCCCCCCCCCCCCCCCCCCCCCGCCCCGCCCCCCCCCCCCCCCCCGCGCCGGTGCGCGATTTCCCTTCCACCGCACAGTGTGGTCACCCGCTTCCGGCGGAGATCCGACCGAACCCGTCCGTTCATCGACCGTTCACTTCGAACTCCTCGTGCCGCGCGTCAAACGAGTTGCAGGGACTGAAGGATCCGGGGTGACGCGTCGGGGGACGTGCGGAAGGTGGGTTCGTGAAACGCCGGTTGTCGATCGGGCTGGCTGTCGTTCTGGTACTCGCCGTGGTGGGGGTGATCATCTGGGGCCGCTCCGGCGGTGACGCCGAGGCGGGCGGCGGTGACCTCACCGTCGTGCGCGGTGTGATCGGGTCGGAGAAGCAGGCCTTCTTCACCGATCAGCGCGTGGTCGACGCCTTCGCCGAGCACGGCCTGAAGGTCGAGGTCGACACGGCCGGGTCGCGGCAGATCGCGACGACCGTGGACCTCGGGAAGTACGAGTTCGCGTTCCCGTCGTCCTCGCCGGCGGCGCAGAAGATCCAGCGCGACAAGAAGGTCACCACGGTCTACACGCCGTTCCAGTCGCCCTTGGCGATCGCGACCTTCGAACCGATCGTGCAGCTGCTGAGCGCGAACGGCGTGGTGCACAAGGGCGCCGGCGACTACCAGGTGCTCGACATCGCCAAGTACCTGCAGCTCACGCAGACCGGCGCGCGCTGGGACCAGCTGCCGAACAATTCGGCGTACCCCGCGCGCAAGAACGTCCTCGTGACGACCACCGACCCGCGCGAGTCGAACTCCGCCGCGATGTACCTGTCGATCGTTTCCTTCGTGGCCAACGGCAACGCGGTCGTGGCCGGCCCCGACCAGGAGACCAAGGTCCTGCCGCAGGTCTCGAAGCTCTTCCTGGACCAGGGTTACACGCAGAACAGCACCGAGGGACCGTTCGAGGACTACCTCTCCGCCGGTATGGGCAAGACCCCGCTCGCGCTGATCTACGAATCGCAGTACGTCGACCGCCTCGTGCGCCACGACGGGTCCATCCGCCCGGACATGCGGATGCTCTACCCGGCGCCGACGGTCTACTCGAAGCACACCCTCGTCCCCTTCTCGCCCAACGGCGACAAGGTGGGCCAGCTCCTGTCCACCGATCCCGAGCTGGGCAAGCTCGCCGCCACCTTCGGCTTCCGCACCACGAACCCGCAGCTGTTCCGCGACGTCGTCGCCGCGGCGAAGGCGCCGGTGCCCGACGACCTCGTCGACACCGTCGAACCGCCGAGTTTCGAGACCCTGGAACGGATGCTCGACGCGATCCAGAAGCAGTACTGATGGACGAATTCACCCTCACCCCACCCGAACCGGTGGCGGCGGTCCCCGTGGAGCGCGCCGCCGGGCTGATCGCGCTGGGCGACGACACGCGCGCCGAGATCTCCCGTCGCGCCGACGATTTCGCCGCGCGGCTGGAAGCGCTCGACGTCAAATCCCCCGAGTTCACGTCGCTGCTCGACGAGCTCCTCGCCGTCGGTGAAGCGGACATGCGCGCGGCGGCGACGGTCGCCGGCACCCTGCTCGACCGGTCGACGAAGGCCCTGGACTCCGCTCGCGGCGCCGTCGTGGCGCCGCAACAGCAGGTGACCACGAGCCTGTCGGAGCTGCGCCGCACGGTCGCGGAGCTCGACCCGGCGAAGCTGCCGATCACCGGCCGCAAGCTGCTGGGGATCTTCCCGGCCGCGCAGAGCGCCAGGCGCGCTCTCGACCGTTACCGCGCCGCCGGCGAGCCGGTGAACGCGCTGGTCCGCGAGCTCAAGGTGCGCCAGGACGTGCTGCGGCGCGACAACGCGGCGATCAAGGGCGAGCGCGAACGCCTCTGGGTGACGCTGGGCAAACTCGCCGAAGCAGCCGCCTTCGCCGAAGCGGTCGACGGTGCGATCGACCGCCAGGCCGGCGTCTTCGATCTGACGGATCCCGCGCACGCCAACGCGTTGCGCGCCGACATCCTGTACCCGATCCGCCAGCGCCACCAGGACGTGCTCACGCAGCTGGCCGTGAGCGCGCAGGGTTACCTCGCGCTCGACCTGGTGCGCCGCACCAACGACGAGCTGATCCGCGGCGTCGAGCGGGCCGTGACCACCACCGTCTCCGCGCTGCGCGTCGCCCTGCTGGTGAGCGCCGCGCTCGCCAACCAGCGCGACGTGCTCGACGAGGTCGACGCGCTGCAAGCGACCACCAACGGCCTGCTGCGGGCCAACGCCCAGCTGCTGCAGTCGCAGAGCGAGGAGATCCGCAAAGCCTCGCGCGACCCGGCCGTCGCCGTCGACACGCTGCGTGAATCGTTCGACCGCATCTACTCGGCGCTCGACGCGATCGACGGGTTCTCCGCCGATGCCCTGTCGCACATGGCGTCCACTGTGGAGTCGTTGTCCGGGGAGCTGCGCCGCGCCGAGGACCGGCTGCGCCGTTCGCACGAGGGGGAGCTGTGAAGAAACTCGCCGCGCTGGCGCTGGCCGCAGCGCTGCTGGTGACGGGGTGCTCGTCGGGGGGCTCAGACGACCAACCCGAAGCCGGCACGTTGCGCGTCCTCGCGGGCAGTGAGCTCGCGGACATGCAACCGGTGCTCGACGAAGCCGCGAAGGCCACGGGCGTGAAGGTCAAGTTCACCTTCACCGGCACGCTGGAGGGCACCGAGTCGCTCGCCGACGGCAGCCTCGACGGGAGGTACGACGCCGTGTGGTTCTCGTCGAACCGCTACCCGGCGGGCATCCCCGACGCGGCCAAGCGGCTCGGCAACCAGGTGAAGATCATGAGTTCGCCGGTCGTGCTGGGTCTTTCGCAGCCGGTCGCGCAGCGCCTCGGCTGGGACGCGAAGCCGCCGACGTGGGGCGACATCGCCGTGGCGGCGGGGAAGAAGGAGTTCACGTACGGGATGACGGACCCGTCGGCGTCGAACTCCGGGTTCTCCGCGCTCGTCGGCGTCGCGTCCGCGCTGGCCGGCTCCGGCACGGCGATCGACGCGCAGCAGATCACCGCCGTCACGCCGCAGCTCACCCAGTTCTTCAGCGCGCAGCAGCTCTCGGCCGGTTCGTCGGGCTGGCTGTCCGACGCCTTCCAGCGGCGCGCGACCGGGCAGGACCCGGGGCAGAAGGTCGACGGGCTGATCAACTACGAGTCCGTGCTGCTGTCGATGAACTCCTCGGGCAAGCTGCCGCAGCCGCTGAAGCTGATCTACCCGGCCGACGGGGTCGTCACCGCTGACTACCCGCTGACGCTGCTCACCAGCGCGAGCCAGGGCGCGCGCGACGCGCACCAGAAGCTCAGCGACTACCTGCGCACGCCCGCCGCGCAGCAGCGCATCATGCAGGTCACGCAGCGGCGCCCCGTCGTGCCCGGCGTGCAGCTGGGGCAGCAGTTCGCGCCGCGCGACCTCGTCGAGCTGCCGTTCCCGGCGACGCAGCAGGCCGTGGACGCGCTGCTTTCGGCCTACTTCAGCAAGATCCGCCGTCCGTCTCGCACGCTGTACGTGCTGGACACGTCGGGCTCGATGGAGGGCGACCGGATCGAGGCGCTGCGCTCGGCGCTGGCGGGTCTCACGGGCGCGGACACCTCGCTCGTGGGCCGCTACCGGCAGTTCCGCAGCCGCGAGGAGGTGACGATGCTGCCGTTCAACACCGCACCCGGCGAGCCGACGACGTTCACCGTGCCCGAGCAGAACCCGCAGGCGGAGCTGGCGAAGCTCAAGGACTACGCCGAGGGCCTCAAGGCCGGCGGCGGCACCGCGATCTACGACAGCCTCGAGC
The DNA here is from genome assembly GCF_044452505.1 of Amycolatopsis sp. NPDC051903. Classification (NCBI taxonomy): domain Bacteria; kingdom Bacillati; phylum Actinomycetota; class Actinomycetes; order Pseudonocardiales; family Pseudonocardiaceae; genus Amycolatopsis; species Amycolatopsis sp. NPDC051903. Next base: position 37,190 of record NZ_JBITBT010000008.1, read on the forward strand.
GCGCGTACCAGGTGATGGAACCCTTGCAGGCCAAGGACCCCGACCGCTTCACGTCGATCGTGCTGATGACCGACGGCCAGAACGAGAACGGCTCGGACCTCGCGGGGTTCAAGGCGGCGTTCGGTTCGCTGCCGCCGGCCATGCGCCAGATCCCGGTGTTCACGGTCCTGTTCGGCGAGGGCAGCGGCGACGAGCTCACCCAGGTCGCCACGATGACCGGCGGCAAGGTCTTCGACGCCCGGAACGTGCAGCTCGCCAGTGTGTTCCAGGAGATTCGCGGATACCAATGAGACGCTGGTTCGGCTCCACCAAGAACCTCTTCGGCTGCGTCGGCGGCCTGATCGGGCTCGTCCTGTACGTGGTCGGGGTGATCGGGCCGCTGTGGCTCGCGGTCGTGGTCGTCGCCGTGCTCTACGCGGCGGGCGCGCTGCTCGCCCCACCGGACAAGGTACGGCTCGTCGTCGATCCGGAAGCCGAGGCGGCGCAGGTGCGCTCGTCGCTGGACGCCCTGGTGCACACGGTCTCCGGGCCCGCCGGCCGGCTTCCCGCGTCCGCTGTGGACGGTGTGCGGCGCGTCGCCGAGATGCTCTCCGACCTGCTCGCCAACCCCGCGCGCCTCGCCGCGAACCCGGACCTCCAGCACCGCGTGCTGCTGCTCGCGCGCACCGATTTGCCGCTCTCGGTGCAGACGTACCTCAACCTGCCGCGCTGGTTCGCGGCCAACCGCGCCGACGCGGGCCACGAGCTGGTGAAACAGCTGGACCTCATCGAGCGCCGCGCGCACCAGCTCGCCGAGGAGTACTACGCGGCCGAGGTCAACCAGCAGAAGGATCAGACCCGCTACCTCGGCGAGGACGCTTAGCGGCGCAGGAATGGCCCACCACGTGGGCAGACGGGGTCAGGGCCCCGAGCCTGAGCCGGATTTTACTGTGCCTGAACCATTGTGTGCTGTGTGATGCAGTGGATTCGCTACTACTGGGGCGAGGACGACGCGACGTGCTACCTCGAAATCGGGGGCGACGGGTGGGCGGTCCGGCACGTCGAGCTGCAAGGTCCTGATCGGCGGCCGGTGACGGCGGCAGCGCTCGACGAAGTGCTGCACATCCGAGACCACGGCGAACTCGCCGACATGCAGGTGTACGAACGTCGTTACGGCGTCCTCGCGGAGGGCGATGTGCGTGGCTGGGACGAGTCCCACCAGGTCGTCGAGATTTCCGGGGCCGAGTTCGAACAGGTGTGGGTGGCAGCTCGCGGCGTGCTGGACGAGGCGGGGCAACGGTGATCGCGTGGTGCCGCCCGGCCAGCCGGGACGGCCGCACAGCGATCACCGAAGGCAGGAGCAAGCGAGCCGGGGGTGTTCGAGTCCGGCCGCCGCGGTCTACCGGCGCAGGAATGGCCCACCACGCGGGTTGTAAGACACGCGTCTCAAGGCTACTGTCGGCCAAGTAAGAAGATCGTCTTACGAAGGGTGCGCCGTGGAAATGCGTCGGGAGCAGGCCGGGGCGACGCGGGAGCTGTTGGTGCGCACGGCGGAGCGGTTGTTCGCCGAGCGGGGGCTGGCGCAGGTGCCGAACCGGCAGATCGTCGAGGCCGCGGGGCAGGCGAACAACTCGGCGCTGGCGTACCACTTCGGCAGCCGGACGGGGCTGATCCGGGCGATCACGCGCTCGCACGTCGAGCCGATCGCCGCGCGGGCGCGGGAGCGCGTGGGGCAGACGCGGCGGTCGAAGGATCCGCGGGACCACGTCGCCAGCCTTGTGCTGCCCTACACCGAGCACCTGGCGAGCCTCGGCAACCCCAGCTGGTGCGCGCGGTTCCTGGCGCAGGTCGTGACGGATCCGGCGCTGGTCGACGAGGCCGAGGGCGTGGATCCCGTGCTGGCGGTCGAATTCGTCGACGGCTCGGCGGCGGTGTGGGAGCACGTCGCGCCCCTGCCGGCGGCGGAGTCGGCGCTGCGCAGCCAGACCGCGCGCGTCGCGGTGATCCACACCTGCGCCGAGCAGGAGCGGCTCGCGGCGAGCACCGGCGTGCCCGCCGACTGGGCACTGGTCGGCGTGGCCCTCACCGACGCGTTGACCGGCTTGCTGACCGCCCCGCGCCACGATCTTCACCCCACTGCGGAAGGACGTTCATGACCAGCGCGAAACCGCCCGCCATGCGCCGCCCGGTCCCACCGGCGATGCTGCGCCGCGGCGGGTGCCCGTTCGACCCGCCGGCGGAGCTCGCCCGGTTCGACGAGCAGGCCCCGCTCACGCGCGTCGAGCTGCTCAACGGCGGCCACGCGTGGGTGGTCACCGGCTACGAGCAGGCTCGCGCGGTGTTCGCCGACACGCGCTTCAGCTCCGACACCGTCCGCAACCGCAGCGCGATGGACCTGCTGCCCGAGGAGGTCGGCGAGCCGCGGTGCCCGGTCGACTTGCCGAAGCGCGAGGACGGCCGGTTCCTGTTCATGGACCCGCCCGAGCACACGCGGCTGCGGCGGCTGCTCACCGGTCAGTTCACCGTCCGGCGCGTGCAGACGCTCGAGGCGCGGATTCGCGACATCGCCGTCGAGCACCTCGAAGCCCTGCGGACGGCCGGAAACGAGGGCGACGTGGTGCCGGCGTTCGCGTTGCCCTTGCCGTCACTGGTGATCTGCGAGCTGCTGGGCGTGGATTACGCCGACCGCGCGGAGTTCCAGGACCACACGTCCGTCGCGTTGAACCTCACCAAACCCGAGGACGAGCGCCGCCGCGCGTCCGAAGCGATCCACGGCTTCATGCGGAAACTGGTGGCGCACAAGCGCGAGCACCCGGCCGACGACCTGTTGTCGGGCCTCATCCACGGCGACGCCGAGCCGCCGCTCACGGAGGAAGAGCTCGTCGACATCGCCACCGTGCTGCTCGGGGCCGGCCACGAGACGACGGCGAACATGCTGGCGCTGGGCACTTTCGCGCTCCTGGAGCACCCGGACCAGCTGGCGCTGGTACGCGAGAACCCCGCGGTGCTCGACCCGGGTGTGGACGAACTGCTGCGCTACCTGTCGATCATCCACATCGGACCGTCACGCGTGGCGACGGAGGACATCACGGTCGCGGACGTGACGATTCCCGCCGGCGACACCGTGCTGATCTCGGTGCCGCAGGCCAACCGCTCGGCCGAGCACTGGCCGCAGCCCGAACGCCTCGACCTCACGCGCCCGCGCACGCCGCACCTGGCCTTCGGGCACGGCGTGCACCAGTGCCTCGGTCAGCAGCTCGCGCGCTCGGAGCTGCGCGTCGGGCTGGCGGAGCTGGTGACGCGGCTGCCCGGGCTGCGGCTCGCGATCGACCCCGCCGACGTGCCGCTGCGCACCGACATGCTCGTGTACGGCGTGCACTCGCTGCCGGTCACCTGGTCCTGAGCCGGGGCACCGTCAGGGTGAGGGCGGCCGTCGTGAGCCACGTCAGCAGGTCGGGCAGCGGGATCCGCGACAGGCGGTCCGGCCACTCGTCGGCGCCGGTGCGGAGCACGAGCTCGTCCTCACCCGGCGTCACGCCGGTGAGGCGCAGGCCCTCCGGCAGCTCGGGCAACGGCAGCACGACGGGCCGGATCCGCCTCGGCGAACGGAATCCCCGCTGTCTGATGTGGAGGGTCGTCGGCGTCAGCACGACGGTGTCCTCGGCGACGGCGGGGATCAGCGTGAGCCGGCCCCAGCCGGGGTGTTTCGCCCAGCGCACCTGGATCCCGTCGGGGCAGGGCGTCGCGACGATGTCCGGGCGCACCGCGGCGACCCGGTCGCGCACGACGTCGCCGGGCACCGTGATGTCGAGTTCGACGACCCGGGGGCTGACGGCGGGCGTCGGCAGGCTGCGCAGGCGGACGTCCTTCGCCAGCACCACGACGCGTCGCAACGGGATGCTGTCCGGCGGGGCCGGCCACTCGACGTCCTCGGCCACCAGCCGCACGTCGCCGACGCGGCCCGTGGCCAGCCGCAGGGAATCGGCGGGGTGGTCGAGTTCGGTGATCGTGAACCGGGCCTCGCCGCCCTTCACCTTCGCCGTGAGGCGGCGGCCCACGAGCTGTTCGGTGACCGTGCGCACGAGCGCCGCCGGGGTGGCGGGCACGTTCGGCAACAAGGAAGCGGCGAGGCCCGCGATTTCGGGAACCACGGCTTCGAACCATCGGCCTTCGGACACCGGGACAGGGTATTCGGCGCGGTTCCCGGTCGCTCTCGGTTGTGGTGTTCGCCGCGTTTTGGATTCCGTTTCCGGAAACGGGTTCAGCCGCGTCAGCGGGCGACGAGACGGGCGATGATCCCGCTCACGACCAGCCAGAACACCGCAGCGAGGCCGTAGTTGAGGATGACGGCGAGATCGCCGTTGCTCACGGGGAACAGGCCGGGGAAGAACAGGGCCAGCGGTTCGGCCAGTGATCGGATGAAGAGGAAGAAGCCGTTCGCCGTGTTGGCGCCGGCGAGCAGCATGACCAGGTAAAGCACTTCGATGAACGCGAACAACCCGCCGATTCCGGTGATCACTCGCGCTGCCGTGTTGGTTCTGGTGGAGCCTCGCCATCTGGACATGCTCGGTAATTCCCACTTCCGAGTGAGCGCGAAACGCGTCATCGGGAAGATTGCGCCGGTTGGCCCACGGTGTCACCGCGGTGGCTAGCCTGGCCACGTGTCCACCGCAGAGAGTGACCTCACGTTCCGCCGGGAAGACTGGTACGCCGAGGAATTCACGGGACGGCGGTTCGAGCGGTGCGAGTTCCACGACGTCGACCTGACCGAAGCCGTCACGCGCGGTGCGGCGTTCGTCGACTGCGTGTTCGGCAACGTCCGCTTCAACGCGTCACAGCACGTGGACACGGCCTTCACCGGGTGCAGCTTCACGCGGTGCAACCTGTTCGACGCGGAGTTCAGCGGCTGCAAGCTCGTCGGCAGCCGGTTCACCGAGTGCGGGCTGCGGCCGCTGCGGGTGCTGGGCGGCGACTGGTCGTTCACGGGGCTGGCGCGGGCGGACCTTCGTGGCGCGAAGTTCCAGGGCGTGCGGATGCGCGAAGCCGAGCTCACCGCGGCCGACTGCACGGGCGCCACGTTCGCCGACGTGGACCTCTCGGGGGCGGAGCTGCTCGACGTGAAGTTCGGCGGGGCCGAGCTGCGGGGCAGCGACCTGTCGGCGCTGGATCCGGTGCGCGCTGAGCTGGGCGGCGCGATCGTGTCCCCTGAACAAGCGACCGTGCTGGTGACCTCGCTGGGCTTGCACGTGCGCGGGTAGGCTGCGGCAGGATCTCTCGGGAGGAGTGGGCGATGGGTGTCATCACGCCTGGGTTCACCGGTCGCGCCCGCGGGGGCGACCCGCGGTTGCCGCCGGGTCAGTACCTCACGGAGGACTTCCCCGTCCTGTCCGCCGGCCCGACGCCGCGCGTGAACCTCGACAAGTGGGAGTTCTCCGTCACCACGGAGAAGGGCGAGAAGCGCTCCTGGTCGTGGCACGAGATGACGGCGCTGCCGAGTGAGAAGTTCACCGTGGACATCCACTGCGTCACGCAGTGGACCAAACTGGACACCCGCTGGCGCGGCGTCCCGGTGGCCACCCTGCTGGGCGACGCCGACACCGAGGCCGACTACGTGATGGCCCGCTCCTACGGCGGGTACACCACGAACATGCCGCTCGCCGACCTGCTCGACGGCCAGGCGTGGGTCGTGTACGAGTACAACGGCAAGCCGCTCTCGCCGGAGCACGGCGGCCCCGCGCGGCTGCTGGTGCCGCACCTGTACTTCTGGAAGTCGGCGAAGTGGGTGCGCGGGCTGCAACTGACCACCAAGGACGAACCCGGGTTCTGGGAAACCGCGGGCTACCACGATTACGGAGACCCATGGCGGGAACAGCGGTATCAGGGCGACTAGCCTGGCGCGTCGCCACGCTGGCGGAGATCCGCCAGGAGACGGCGACGGCCCGCACCCTCGTGCTCGACGTTCCCGGCTGGCCCGGCCACCTGGCGGGCCAGCACGTCGACGTCCGGCTCACCGCGGCCGACGGCTATACCGCCCAGCGCAGCTACTCCGTCGCCGCGCCCGCCGACGGGGACCGGATCGAGCTCACGGTCCAGCGCGTGCCCGGCGGTGAGGTGTCGGAGCACCTCGCCGGCCCGTACGCCGTCGGCGACCCCGTGGAGGTCCGCGGCCCCATCGGCGGCTGGTTCGTGTGGCGCCCGGCCGAGCGCGCGCCCGTCCTGCTCGTCGCCGGCGGGTCCGGCATCGTGCCACTGATGGCCATGGTCCGCGCCCGCCGCGCCGCCGGCAGCCGTGCCCCGTTCCGGCTCGTGTACTCCGTCCGCACCCCGGGGGACCTGTACTACGCCGAAGAGCTGCGCAAGCCCTACGCCGGCCTCGACGTCACGTACGTCTACACCCGCCGGCTCCCCGACGGCGCCCCCCGGCATCCCCCGCCGCATCTCCGTCGCCACCCTCAACACCGCCGGCTGGCCCGCCGACTTCGGCGCCACCTCGTACGTCTGCGGGCCGACCGGGTTCGTCGAAACGGTGGCCGACATCTTGCTCGCACTGGGCCACTCGCCGCACTCGATCCGCACGGAGCGCTTCGGCCCCAGCCGCGACTGACCGCGGAGCGCGGTGCCGGCGGGCCTGATCGGCTCCCGCACGACAGCCGTCGCTGCTGGGGCCGCCGGTCAGGACGGGTCGGGTTTGGCGAGGAGTTCGCGCAGCGTCGCGAGGAGTTCGCGGCGGTCGCCGGCGCCGAGTTTGGCGCGGATGCGCGCCATGTGGTGTTCGACGGTCTTGCCGGAGATGAACAGCTTGCTGCCGGCCTGCTTGTAGGTCAGGCCGTCGACCACCAGGCGTGCGACTTCGAGCTCGCGTTCGCTCAGGGAGCTCAGGCCCGGGGCGGCGCCGGCTTCCGGGGTGGCGGATTCGCGGCGGCCGGTGCCGGCCTGGAACTGGCGGGCGGCTTCCAGCAGCTGGACCATGGCTTTGCGGTCGGACGTGCGGATGGCGGCCTGGCCGGCCAGGCGGGCAGCGTCCCAGCACAGGTCGAGGCCGTGGAGTTCGGCGGCGGCCGCGGAGACCTCGTCGTGGTCGAAGTCGCCGCCCAGGACGGCGATCCAGCACGAGGCGGCGCGCGCGAGGGCGGCGGGGTAGCGGCCGTGGCCGGCGAACTTCGTGAGCACCGCCAGCTGGCGGCCGGCCGTGTCGAGGTTCTCCACGGTGATCGCCGCGTGGAGTTCGTGCCAGCACAGCGAGACCGTCCATAGTGGAGGGTTGTCGAGCCGGTCGAGCATGGCGTGGGCGCGGTCGAGCTGGCGCGCGAGCTTCGCCTGGGCGCCCGTGCGCGCGGCGGCGATCGCGAGTTCACCCAGGGGCAGCAGGGTGAACAGGTCCGTCTGCTGCCGCATCGACGCCTGGTACGCGCGGTCCCACGACTGCTGCAGCCCCACGAGGTCGCTCGCGCGCCGGGCCAGGCCCAGCTCCAGCGTCGCGAAGAACAGTTCGTCGCGGGCTTCCAGGCGGGTGTCCGCCACGGCGTCGCGGTGGGTGGCGGCGGCCGTGAGGTGGCCGCTGGTCATCGCGACCCAGCCGAGCAGCAGCCGGTGCCGCGCGGTCAGCAGGCCGCCGCCGACGTCGCTCGCCAGCGCGCGCTCCAGCGCCGACTCCGCGAGCCCCAGCTCACCCGAGTGCAGCCCGACGAGCGCGGCCAGCGCGGCCGGGCTGTCGGGCAGCGGCGCACCGCCCGACGCGGGTTCCAGCATGGCGGCCGCGCCGACGAGCGCCGACAGCGTCTCCGCGCCGTGGCCGTTCACCGAATCGACGATGCCGCTCGCGGTGCGGGCCACGGCCCCCGCGAACAACGTCGGCGCCACTCCGGGCACGGGCGCGTCGACCAGCTCCCGGGCGGCGGTCAGCTGGCCGGTGCCGGCCAGTGCGATGGCCGCGAACGCGGTCGCCGCGCCGCGTCCGGCCCAGCGGTGCGATTCCGGGGCCGGCGAACCGGTCGCCGAGTCCGCCGCGGCGGCCCAGCGGTACAGCTCCGCGCTGCGCGCCAGCTCTCCGCGGTGCGCCAGCACGGTCGCCGCGATCTCCGCACCGGCCGCTCGCGCTTCGGGGTCGTCGCCGGTCACCATGCCGTCGCCGAGCCGCAGCGCCGTGTCGAGATCACCGGACAACGCGGCGGCGCGCGCCCAGCCCGTCGTCACGGCGGCGTCGCGCGATCCGGCGTCGAACGCGGCTTCGAACAGCCGCGCCGCGAGTTTCGCGTCTCCCGGCAGCGCCTCGCCGGCGGCCGCCGCGAACGCGGCCGCCGCGCTGGCGCCGGAACTCCCGCTGTCCAACAGCGAGCGAGCCAGGTCCAGCACCGGCAACCCGCCGCGCAGCTGCACTTCCACGAGCTGCTGCAGCACCGTCAGGCGCCGCGCCGGCGGTCCGTACGTGCGCACCGCCTCGGCCGCTACGGGCAGCAGGGCGTCGTTGGCGTCGAGCAGACCGGTGGCCCGGGCGCCGTCGACGACCTCGGGCAGCCCGTCGGGCGTCCGGTCGAGCAGGGCGCACAACAGGTCCAGGTTGCGGCTCGCGCCGGCTTCGGCGGCGATGAGGTAGCGCAGCACGTCGTCGTCGAGCTCGGCCAGCTCGGCGCGGAAATCGCCCAGCCGGTCGGTCAGCGTGCGTTCCAGCAGCCGCGGCACCCCGCCGGTGCGCGAGTGCAGCGCGGCCGCGGCCGCGGCGTCGACGAGCCGGCCCGTCAGCTGCCGGGCCAGCGTGCCGACCGCCTCGGCGTCCAGGGGAGGCAGCTGCACCTGTCGTGCGACCGGCTCGGTGAACGCGCGCAACGCTTCCGCGCGCGGGTTCGGCCGGTGCGCCAGCACGACCGGGCCGGCCACCGCCGTGAGTCTCGTCAGCTCCTCGTCGCCGAGCTGATCGGCGTCGTCGACGAACGTCGCGTCGACGCCCGCCTCGCGGCAGCCCGCTTCGAGCGCGCCGAGCAGTGCGCTCTTGCCGTAGCCGCCGGGGGCGACGACGACCAGCCGCAGCGGCGCGTCGGGGGTGGCCGTCAGCTCCGCGAGGAGCAGCCGGGCGACGGGGTGGACGGCTTCGGTGCCGGATTTCGCCAGCAGTGCGTTCAACAGTGACCTTCACCGGTGGGGGCTGCGCCGGCGGGACGGGCGCAGGAGCTGAGAGAGGCGGGGTGGGGTTGGGGGATGCCCTTGTCCGCGGTGGCTTCGTGGGACGTCAGGACGGCGATCAGGACGGAGGAACCGATGGCGAGCACCGCCGCGGCGGCGGCGAGCGGCCGCCACCGGCGGAGGAGTTTCGCGGGCCCTTCGGGCTCGGGGAGCTCGAACGGCGTGATCTCCACCGGCGGCGGGGCGGGACGCTCGGTGAGTTCGGGCCGGCTTTCGACCCGGGGAAGCAAGGTGGTTTCCGCTGCGGGGCGGTCCCGCCGCGTCGGCGGGCTCATCCGCTGGACGGCGAGACTACTGGCTCCGAACGCGGCCGTGAGCGCGGGCTGCGGTCCGGTGAACACGGGGCAGGGGAGCCGGCCCGGCAGCACGCCCGGTCCGGGCTCACCGCAGAACACGATGCCCGCCAACGCGTCCGGCATGACGGAAATGCCGTGGGCGAGCGCGAAAGCGGTGCTCACGGCCGCCGCGGGCGCCACGCCCTCGGTGCTCGTGCGCGCGACCCAGCCGCTCGCCCCGGACGCCGTGGCCAGGGTGACCGTGACGCCGTCCGGGCCGAACTCGCACACAGCGGCCGTCTGGTCGCCGGGTTCGGGCTCGGGGAGGTGGGCGTAGAGCGCGGCGATCGCGCTGGGCACGAGCGTCACGGCCGCGAAGCCGGATTCGCCCAGCGCTCGTCGCAGTAGGTCACGCCGGTAGTTCCCCCAATCACCGGGGTGGGTGATCACGAGGTGGCGCGGTGCTCCTCCCAGTTGTGTGCCCGCGTGTTCGGCGATGCCCTCGACGACGACTGCGGTGAGTGACTCCGGGGAGAACCGCTCACCCGCGACGAACACCGGGACGTCGTCGCCGATGCGACGGTGGAACCCCGTCAGCAACCGGGACGGCGTGCCCGCTCCGGCGTGCGCCGCGGCGTCGCCGGTGAGCAGATAGCCCTCGTCGTCCAGGAACAACGCCGTCGCAGCGGCCGGTGAGCCCTCCCCGAGCCACAGCGGTTCGGGGGCACCCCAGCCGTCGGCTTGCCTGCGGCGCGTGGCGGCGTGGGTCCGGGCGTGGGCGACATCAATGCCGAGCACATAGGGCAACGCCGCTTCCTCCCTTCGTCGCACCGGGACGGGCCAAGGAGCGCAATCCGTACCCCTAGGGGTACGTCATCCTCACCCGTTCGGGTCATCTCGGCAAGCTGGGGTGGGATTTAACCCAACCGAGCCCCCGTATGGATGAGCCCCTAACTCCCTAACGATCTCATATCGACCCCCTAACGGCTGAGCGAGCGGCGACTGGGAGTAAACCCCGATGTGAGCGGGGGTGTCCGGTCCCTAGCTTGATCGCCACTCCCGGCCGTGGACGGCCGGGACATCCCCCGTAATCAACACAACTGGAGATCCCCACATGGACCCGGTGCAGACTCTGCACGACTTCACGCTCACCCTGCTCAACGACCCCACGTCGCTGGCCGCGTTCGCGCAGGACCCGCAGGCCGCGCTCGAGGCCGCCGGGCTCGGCGACATCAACGCCGCCGACGTGCACGAGGTCATGCCGCTGGTGCTCGACACCATCCCGGTCGACGACCTGGGCTCGCTGGGCGGCCTGCCGCAGGCCGGCGACCTGACCGGCGTTCTCGCCGATGGCCCGCAGGGCGCGATCGACCAGCTGCAGGCGCTCACCGCTTCGTTCGGTCTCCCCGGCGTGGCCGTTCCGTCGGTCGGCGACCTCTCGGCGCTGCCGGCCGTCGGCGGCGAGCTGCCGGCCGTGGGCGAGCTGCCCGCGGTGGGCGAGCTGCCTGCCGTCGGTGGCCTGGGCCTCCCGGCCCTGAGCGACCTCCCCGGTGCCAGCGACCTGCAGAACACCGCCGCGGGCGTCACCGCCCTCGCGCAGGACCCGACCGGTGCGTTCTCCTTCGGCAACGACCTCTCGCGCGGCCTGGACTCCGAGGCCGTCAACAAGGTCGGCGGCATCGTCAACGGCGCCGTCGGCCAGGTCGACACGGTCGGCGCCGACGTCAGCAACGCGGTCGGCGCGGCCTCCCCGGTGCACGTCGGCGACCTGCCGGCCGTTGCAGGTGCCGCGGCCCCGGTGGGCGACCTGACCAACAACCTGACCGAGGCCGGCGGCGGCGTCGCGGGCCACGTCAGCGACCTCGCCGGCTCGGTCACGGACCAGGTCGGCAACCTCACCAGCGGCCTCGGCGCCGGTGGCGTGGACCACGCCGTCAGCGGTGTGACCCACGAGGTCGGCGCGCTCACGCACGCGGCTCCGGACCTGGGCTCGTCGGCGTCCGACGCGGGCACCGACGCGCACAGCGGCACCGACGCGGGCGTCGGTGTGGTGCACGACACGGTGTCGACTGTCACCGACCTCGGCCAGCACTCGCTCGGCCTCGACCTCCACGCGGGCGCCGAGACCCCGCACGGCGGCGGCGAGCTGGACCTTCACCTCTGATCTGAGGTCCTAGGGGGTGGCTTCGCGGTCTGGGTGCGACCGCGGAGCCACCACCCGGTTCGCACACTCCTCGTGCACGGGGGAGACTCCTTCGATGTGACCGCTTCCGCTTGGCTCGAAGTGCTCGACGAGGCATTGGACGCCTGCCGGACCCACGGCCGCGAAGACCTGGTGCAGCGCCTGCGCAGACGCCGGGACCGGCCGCCGGGCCACACCCGCATCGCCGTGCTGGGTTTTCCCAAGCAGGGCAAGGGCTACCTCGTGAACGCAGTGCTCAACGCGCCCGTGTGCGCCGTCGGCGACGCGCCGACCCCCGCGGTGCCGGTGGAGATCGGCTTCTCCGCCCAGCCCACCGCGACCCTCGTGGGCCGCGCCGACGAGCGCGTGCCCGTTCCCGTCGAACGCCTCACCGGCGAACTCGGCGCGCGCCCCTCGGGTTCGCTGCGCCGCGTCGAGGTCGGCGTGCCGCGCGAGCTGCTGTCCGCGGGCCTCGTGCTCGTCGACACCCCCGCCATCGGCGACCCGCGCTCGCCGCGCACCGCCGCGGCCCTCGACGTGCTGGCCGACGCCGACGCCGTGGTGCTCGTCTCCGACGCCACCACGCCGCTGGGCCCCGCCGAGGTCGCCCTCGCCCACCACGTGCGCACCTGGGTGCCCCACGTGGTGCTGGCGCTGACCAAGATCGACGTCTGCCCGAGCTGGCGCGCCGTCGCCGAGCGCGACCGCGTGCTGCTGTCGAACGCCGGCATCGACGCGACCGTCGTGCCCGTGTCGGCCACCGTCCGCCTCGCCGCGGCCAAGGCGGGGGACCAGGAGCTCAACGCGCGCTCGGGTTTCCCGCAGCTGCTGTCGTGGATCGCGGAGCAGGCCGCGCGCCCGCCGGAGCACACGAACGCCGTGCTCGCGGCGATGAGCGTGCGGGCCGCGGCCACGGAGCTCGTGGAGGCACTGCGGACGCGCGCCGAGGTGGCCGGGCAGGAAGTCGGCGTGGACCAGACGACGCTGCTGCAGCGTGCGCAGCGCAAGGCCGACGAGCTGCGCAAGCGCAACACCCGCTGGCAGAACCTGCTCGCCGACGAGATCGCCGATCTGCAGTCCGACGCCGAGTTCGACCTGCGTGAGCGCACCCGCAAGATCGTCGAGACCATCGACGAGACCTTCGACCGCGGCGACCCGGTGAAGGTGTGGGACGAGTTCGGGCCGTGGCTCGACAAGACGCTGTCCGAGGCGGTCGAGACCAACTACGCCTTCACCGCCGACCGGGCGGAGTGGATCGCGCAGGCGGTCGCCGTCGCGTTCGGCGAGCAGTACGACCTGCCGGAGCTGCGGCTCGATTCGCCGGGCGCGGAGCTGATGACCGACGTGCGCCGGCCCCGCGTGGAGGGGTTCAAGATCGGCCACAAGCTCTTCACGGGTCTGCGCGGCTCCTACGGTGGTGTGCTGATGTTCGGGCTCGTCACGAGCCTCGCCGGGCTGCCGCTGATCAACCCCGTTTCGCTCGGCGCGGGCGCGGCGTTCGCCGCGAAGACGATCAGCGACGAGAGCGGCATGCGGCTGCAGCGGCGCCAAGCCGTGGCGAAGATGACCGCGCAGCGCCACGTCGACGACGTCTTCCTGCGCTTCTCCAAGGAGTGCCGCGACGCGATCCGCGGCGTGCAGCGGCGGTTGCGCGACCACTTCGCCTCGCTGGCCGAGGACCTCTCGGACCAGCTCGCCCGCGAACGCGAGACGATCATCGCCGGCTCCGCCGAGCGCGAACGGCGGACGGTGCGGCTGCGCCGCGAGATCGAGCGGCTCGCGTCGCTGCACCAGCGCGCGGGTGAGCTGGGCGTGCTCGCGGGCCGCGCCCCGAAGGAGCTGCCGGCGTGACCGACGACGTGCGCGGCCTGCTGGCCGACGCCTGCGCCTTCTACCGCGACAGCCCGCGCGCGGCCGCGTCGCTGCGGGAAGCGCTGGAGCACTTGGACGAACCGCTGCGCGTCGGCGTCACCGGTGCGCCGGGCACGGGCAAGTCGACGCTGGCGGCGGCGCTCGGCGAGCTGCGGGCGCTGCGCGACCTGGCCCTGATCGACGACCCGCCGCCGTCGGTGCTGACCGACGCGACCGTGCGGCTGCTGCGGCACCTGGAGCCCGACGAGCTGGCGAGCGCGCCGGCCGCCGCGCGCTCGGCGTTCGCGCGGCAGACGGCCGTGGACACGGTCCTGGTGCTGGCGCGCGCCGACGAGACGGGCGCCGGCCGCATCGACGCGCTGCTCACGGCCAAGCAGCTCGCGCGCCGAGCGTGGCGCGAGGATCCGTTGTGCAGCGGTTCGCAGGGCGTGATCGCCGTCGCCGGACAGCTCGCGTACGGGGCCCGCATGTTCACCGACGACGAGTTCGAACTGCTCGCCGCGTTCGCCGCCGTGCCACGCGAGGAGATGGAGCGCTACCTGCTGTCGGTCGACGCCTTCACCGACCCGGCGTTCCCGGGGCCGGTGTCCGTGGACACGCGGCGGTCGCTCATGTCGCGCTTCGGGCTGTTCGGCGTGAAGCTGGCGCTCACGCTGATCCGCACCGGCAGCGACAGCCGCGTGAAGCTGTCGACGGAGCTCGTGCGCCGCAGCGGGCTCGGCGAGCTGCGGGACACGATCGCGGGCTGCTTCGCGGCGCGCGCCGAGGCGTTGAAGGCGCGCAGTGCGGTGGTGCGGCTGGAAACCGTGCTGCGCAACGATCCCCGGCCGCAGAGCGACCGGCTGGAAGCGCGCGTCGAGCGCTTCGCGGCGACCGCGCACGACTTCCGCGAGCTGCGGCTGATCGCCGACATCCGCGGCGGGCGCACGGCGTTGTCCGGCGATCCGGCGGAGGAAGCCGTGCGGCTGCTGGGCGCGCAGGGCACGACGCCGGAGGAGCGCCTGGGGTTCGAGGTCGAGACCGACCCGCGCGAGGTCTACGCCGCGGGGGTCGACGCGGTGATGCGGTGGCGGCACGAGGCCGAACGGCCCGACCGCCCGCCGGCGGAACGGGCGGCGGCGCAGGTCGTGGTGCGCAGTGCGGAGGGCGTCCTCGCGCTGTTCGCGTGAGCCTGCCCGGTTTCCGTGACGCGACGTGGCCGGTTTTCGCCTGCCCGGGGAGTTGACGCTCGGCTGTCCTGGTCGCACCATAGAGCACTCTATGGTCCGGCGAAGGGAGCCGCGATGGCGGTCGGCGAGCGTCCTGACTTCCGTCTCCTCGGGGACGTGCTCGCGCACTGGGCCCGGGAGCGCGGCGACGAGCCGGCGGTGACCTTCGGCGGCGTCACGCGCACCTGGGCGGAGTTCGACGAGCGCGTGCGGCGGCTCTCGGCGGCGCTGGCGGCTGCCGGGGTGCGCCGCGGCGACCGGGTCGCGTTCGTGGACAAGAACCACCCGGCGTGCCTCGACGTGACGTTCGCCGCGGGCGGGCTGGGCGCGGCCAACGCGATCCCGAACTGGCGCCTGTCGCCCGACGAGCTGGTCTACGTGCTCACCGACTCCGGTGCGGAGGTCGTGTTCGTCGGTGCCGAGCTGCTGCCCGCGGTCGAGGCGATCCGCGACCGGCTGCCGGCCGTGCGGCGGATCGTCGTGGTGGGCGGGGAGAACGACGAGTTCGAGGCGTTCGTCGCGAGCGGTGATCCGTCCACTCTGGACTCCGGCCCGGCGGAATCCGGCCCGGTGGTGGAGGACGACGGTGTGCTGGTGATGTACACCAGTGGTACCACGGGGTTCCCGAAGGGTGCGGTGCTCACGCACCGGAGCGTGCTGACGCACGGGACGGCCGTGGGCAAGGCCTTCCCGATGGAGCCGGGGGACAAGAACCTGGTCGCGATGCCGCTGTTCCACGTCGGCGGAACCTGTTACGCCATCGTGGGTTTCCTCACCGGTTTCCCGACGATCATGACGCGCGAGCCGGACGCGAAGTCGCTGTTCGGCGCGCTCGCCGCGGGCGCGACCCACGCGTTCCTGGTGCCGGCGGTGGTCGGCGCGATCGTGCAGGCGGGGGAGCAGGCGATCGCGGCGCTCTCGCGGCTGAAGTACCTCGGTTACGGCGCTTCGCCGATGCCGTTGCCCCTGCTGCGCACGGCGCTGGCGGCGTGGCCGGACATGCGGTTCGTGCAGGTTTACGGCATGACCGAACTCTCGGGCGCGGTGACCACTTTGGACAACGAAGCCCACCGCGACGCCGCCCACCTCGAGCGGCTCGCGTCCGCCGGCCGTCCCGTGTCCGGGGTGGAGGTTCGCATCGTGGAACCGGCGACGCTGGCGGACGCGGACTCGGGAGAAGTCTGGATCCGCACGGACCAGCGGATGTCGGGTTACCTGGGGAAACCTGAGGCGACGGCGGAGACCATCGTGGACGGCTGGGTGCGCACCGGCGACATCGGCCGCCTCGACGACGGCGGGTTCCTGTTCCTCGAGGACCGCGTGAAGGACATGATCATCACCGGTGGCGAGAACGTGTACTCACCCGAGGTGGAGCGCGTGGTCGCGGAGTTCCCCGGCGTCGCGGAGGTCGCCGTGATCGGCGTGCCGGACGAGCGGTGGGGTGAGCAGGTGAAGGCCGTGGTCGCGCCGCTGCCGGACGAGGCCGTGGACGTGGACAAGCTCCTGGAGTTCTGCCGAGATCGCCTGGCGCACTTCAAGTGCCCGTCCAGTGTGGACGTCCTCGATGCCTTGCCGCGCAACGCGACCGGCAAGATCCTCAAGCGGACGCTGCGGGAGCCGTACTGGCGGGACCGGGATCGCAACGTCTGATGCCCGCGGTCACCAGGGAGCAGTACTTCGAGGCGGCGCTGCGTGTGCTGTCGGCCGACGGGTTCGCGGGCTTGAACGTCGGCCGCCTGTGCCGCGAGCTGGGTGTGACGAGCGGTTCGTTCTACCACCACTTCGGCGGCTGGGCGGCGTTCGTCGACGAGCTGCTGGCGTTCTGGGAGAACCGCCAGGTTCTGATCCTGGCCGCGGGCGACTTCGGCACGGCGGGCCCGGCGGCCGACTTCGCCGCGCTGATGGACCTCACGCGCGGGCTGCACCACAAGGCCGAAGCCGCGATCCGCGCGTGGTCGGTGAACGACGAAACGGTGCGCGCCGCGCAGAAACGCGTGGACGACGCGCGGTTGCGCACCGTCGGGCGCGCCGTGAAGGGCATCGTGGGGGACGCCGGGCCGGCGCGCACGCTGACCGCGCTGGGCCTGGCGATGCTCGTCGGCCACCAGCAGCTCGCGGCGGCGGGGGAGGACACGGATTTGGCGGCGTTGATCGCGGAGTACACCTGGCTGGTGCACTCGCGCGCTAGGCGTTGCCCAGGACCCGCTTGATCGCGATCTCCAGCACGACCCGCTTCGGGTTGGGGCGGGGCTGGCGGTAGCGCTGCGCGTAGCGGTTTTCCGCGTCGCGGACGGATTCCTCGTCGTCGCGCAGGATCATGCGGCCCTCCAAAGTGGACCACCGCGGACCGTCCACCTGGCACACCGCTGCGGCCACGCCGTCGCCGGTGCCGTCCCGGGTCACGCGCGCCTTGTGTGAATCGGCGAACGTGATGACCCGCGCGACCCCCGCCTCGAAGTCGACGGTCACCCCGACCGCGACGACGTGCGGCGTCCCGTCGGCGCGGACGGTGGTCAGCGAGGCGAGGCGCCGCTCGGTCCAGAAGGCGCGGAACTCGTCGCCGCGCGCGGTCAGGTCGATCTCCATACCCCGCACGCTAGCTCCCGGCCCGCCGCCTCCCGCGGCACGGGGTGGGTGAACTGCCTGTTTGAGGGTTGTGGGTGAACTTCACCCTTGTTCTCGGAGAAGGTTTCAATAGGGAGTTCAACGATACGATTCAAGCTCATGAACCAGCAGATCCACGATTTCGTCCCGCCGTCGGCCGAGCTCGTCGCCCTGGGTGAGCCGACTCACTCCGAACCGGCCTTCCAGTGGACCCGCAACGCCGTCTTCGCCCAGCTCGTCGCCGCCGGTTTCCGCTCCATCGCCCTCGAAACCGACCGCGTGGCCGCGTGGAAGGTCAACGACTACGTCCTCGGCCGCGGCGGCGACCTCGACGACGTGCTGGCCACCGGCTTCACCCACACCTTCGGCTCCCTCGCGGGCAACCGCGCCCTCGTCGAATGGCTGCGCACCCACAACGCGGCCGCCGCCGATCCCGCCGACCGCGTCCGCTTCCACGGCTTCGACCTGCCCACCGAGATGACCAGCGCCCCCAGCCCCCGCACCTACCTGGAACACACCCGCGACTACCTCGCTCTGGACTGGGACATCGCCGCCCTGACCGGCCCGGACGACGACTGGTCCCGCGAGGAGGCCGTCCTGGACCCGAAGCGCTCCCCGGGCGCCACCCCCGCGTCCGACCGCCTCCGCACCCTGGCCGACGACCTGCTGTCACTCCTGTACGTCCGCGCTCCCGCCCTGGTCGCCGCGACGTCGCACGAGTCGTGGCTCCGCGCGCACACCCACTGCACCGCCGCCCTCGGCCTCCTCCGCTACCACCGCACCGCCGCAACCGACACCGACCTCCGCACGCGCATCTCCCTCCTCTCCGCAGTCCGCGACGCGCAGATGGCCCAGAACCTCCTGGACATCCGCCACCACGAATCCCCTCGCGGCGCCACCTTGGTCTCCGCCCACAACCTCCACCTGCAACGCCCCCTCTGCACCTGGTCCTCCCCACTCACCACCCTCGACTGGCCCAGCGCCGGCTCAATCCTCACCGCGGTTTCCCAGGACTACTTCTTCATCCCCTCCACGACCGACGACCTGCAGTTGCCGACCCCACCGCCCCCGTCGTCCTCCTGGCACCTCCTCCCGCCGAACCACCTCCGCTCCGCGCCACCCCGCACCTCCCCCCACCCCGACCGCGGCTACTTCCCGCTGGACCAAGCAACAATCGACACGGCCGACGCGATACTCCAGATCATGGACACCACGAAGACGACGAACGAGCTGAAGGACACCTGACCCTTGCCCACCCTCACCACCTCAACCGGCCTCACCCTTGAAAATCCCACCGCGAACACCTTCGCGGCCCTCCTGGAATCCCTGCCCGCGACGCCCACGCCATCCTCCACGGCGCCCACGACAACGAATTCTGGCAAGTCTGGTACCGCCCCAACGGCATCTACCAACTCGAGTACCGCGCCGGCACACCATCCGAGCACTATCAAACGCTCACTGTATCGAGGGAAAAAGTCAATACTGCATTTTCCGGCTGGCTGACAGGCGGCGACGAATGGAAATCCGACTTCGCCTGGACCAACATCGGCCACTGGTTCGAAAACGACGAAGACTGAACCGATGCGCCACCGGCAGCATTGCACCGCGGCTGACCAGGCGGCCGTAACACCCCATGCGTGAGAAACCGCAAACATCGTTGCACCGCCAACAAATACGTCGCTGCAACGAAACAACGGAATGGGAACCACCCACCCCTCCCCCGCCCCCGATCCTCAGCCTCCTCTACGGTACTCACTTTGTGTCAAGGTACTCTTTCCAGCCTTGACACAAAGTGAGTACCGTAGAACGATTGGCTGACGGGGTGCCGTTCTCATGGGGTATTTTCGCCCGAAGGGCGGTTTTTCTTTGGGGTGTCGCCCTGCGGGCGTAAAGAGTCCGCCTGCGGCGAAAAAGCTCACGAGAAGCTCCCCGAAGCCCAATTATGACTACGGTTCGGGGCCTCTTGTCAAGGCGGGAAAGCGTACCTTGACAAGAGGCCCCGAACCGCGTTCTGGCTTCGTATCGGGGAGCAGGGCGGGGGTTGGTCGTTCTCGTTCGTCCCAGCATCGGTGACCATTGGTTAGATGGTGGACGGTTGCCAGTGCGGTGTTCCGGTTTAAGGAGGGGGCGCGCAGGGGTCGGGTTGGGGAGATTGGCTGCGGTTGGGGCAGATGGTGGTCGGTCGCCAGCGGCAGTGGCCCGGTGTAAAGAGGGGTCGCGCAGGGTCGGGTTGGGAGATGGGCTGCGGTTGGGGCAGATGGTGGTCGGTCGCCAGCGGCAGTGGCCCGGTTTAAAGAGGGGTTGCGCAGAGGATCGGGTCGGGAAGTCTGGCTGCGGTTGAGACAGATGGCAGCCGGTCACCACTGGCGGTGTTCCGGTTCAAAGAGGGGTCGCGCAGAGGATCGGGTCGGGAAGTCTGGCTGCAGTTGAGACAGATGGCAGCCGGTCACCACCGGCAGTGTTCCAGTTCAAAGAGCCGCCACGAAGCAATCAGCTCCAGACGATGCGCTGCCGTCAAAGCGACAGCACCCGGCCCCGTCCCAAACTGGTCCACTCCACCCGACACTCCCACCCCCACCCGCACCACCCCGCCCCCTCCATCCAGCCCAACCAGCCAAAACCCCGCGCAACTTGCCCCACCCTCAGCCACACTGTCCTCATGCCACCTCAGCCCCGGACGTTCGACGAGCTCTGTCGTGCCCTCGATCGGGGGCGGCGGTTCAAGTATCTCCCCTTCTGGGGCCACCGGCCCGACCCCGGGAACCGCATCGGGGCGGGGTGTCTGAGTCAGTGGTGGCCGGCGGCGTTCGAGCGGGAGGGGAGGATCTTCGAGACCGCCGAGCACTACATGATGTGGCGCAAGGCGATCCTGTTCGGTGACGACGTGGTGGCGGCGAAGATCCTCGCCGCGAGGCATCCGAGGCAGGCGAAGGCGTTCGGCCGGGAGGTGCGCGGGTTCGAGGAAGACGTGTGGAACGCGCACCGCTTCGGGATCGTCGTCGAGGGGAACGTGGCGAAGTTCGGGCAGAACGCCGGGCTCGGTGAGTACCTGGGCAACACCGGGGACCGCGTGCTCGTCGAGGCGAGTCCGGTCGACCGGGTGTGGGGGATCGGCCTGGCGCCGGACGACGAGCGGATCGGTGAACCGCGCGCGTGGCGCGGGCTGAACCTCCTCGGCTTCGCGCTGATGGAGGTACGTCAGGCGGTCGGTACGCGCGGGCGCAAACCCGCGGCCGAGTAGATCGAGTCCAGCACCGTCATCGTCTCGATCGCGTCCGCCGGGGAGGTCGGCACGGGGCCGTCCCGCAGCACCGCGTCCGCGAAGGCCTCCAGCTGGAACGCATACGTCGGCCGCCGCGTGAAGTGGACGACTTCGCGGCTGCCGCCGGAGCGCCGGATCGACAGCCGGTGGTAGAGGCTCGGCGAGATCGGGTTGAAAGCACGCAGCTCACCGCGGCTGCACCGCACCCGCGCGCTGATCCGCAGCACGGCCGACGACCACAGCGAGCAGCGCACCCGGCCCGTCGCGCCGGACGGGAACGAGAGCGACGCCGTCATCGCGCGGTCGACCTCGGGGGAGTGCAGCTTCGCGCGGGCGGACACCACGGAAGGCGTGGCGCCACCCAGTAGCCGGGCCAGGTGGACCGCGTAGCAGCCGGCATCCATGGTCGCGCCGCCCGCCAGTCGCAGGTCGTAGCGGATGTCCTTGAACCGCGGCAGCGGGAAGCACACCGAGGCCTCCACGTGCTGCACCTCGCCCAGCTCGCCGGACGCCAGTAGCTCCTCCACGCGCCGGGCGAACGGGTGGTAGCGGTAGTGGAACGCCTCCATCACCACGAGCCCCGACGCGTCCGCCGCGTCGGCGACGGCGCGGGCTTCGGAAGCGTTGGCGGTGAACGGTTTCTCACACAGCACGTGCTTGCCGGCGGCCAGCGCGGCGAGCGTCCAGCGGCCGTGCAGGCCGTTGGGCGTCGGGTTGTAGACGGCGTCGATCGACGGGTCCGCCAGCAGTTCCTCGTACGTCGAGTGCACCCGCGGGATGCGGTGCTTCGCCGCGAACTCGTGGGCGCGCGCGACGTCCCGCGCGGCGACAGCGGCGATGTCGACGTCCGGGTTCTCCCGGGCCGGCCGCAGGAAGGCCGCGGGTGCGATCGCGGCGGCTCCGAGCACTCCCATGCGCATGATCAGGAACCCTAGCGGACCAGCGAACTTCAACTCCCCGTTGACCTCTTCAACAACGAGTTGTAGCGTTCCGGCCACCACGACGCCTTGGAGGTCCCCGCATGCCGTCGCCGTCCCGTACCCGCGCCTGGCAGGCCGGCCTGCTCGCCGGTTCGCTCGCTCTCGTCACCGCCGCCTGCGGAGGTGGTCCCGACGGCGCCGGCGGCTCGGCCGCCGCCGACCAGCCCGCCGCCTCGGCCATCCCGGACAACTCCGCGCTGATCTCCGCCGTGAAGCCGGACGCGCAGCTCACCGCCGCGCTGCCGCCCCCGGTCGCGCAGGCCAAGACGCTGCACCTCGCGTCGAACATCCAGTCGGCGCCCAACAACTTCTACTCGAGCGACGGCAAGACGCCCATCGGCTACGAGGTCGACCTCGCGAAGGCCATCGGCGCCAAGCTCGGCGTCACGGTGTCGTACCAGGACATGGCGTTCGGTTCGCTCATCACGAGCCTGCAGTCCGGCCGCGTCGACCTGACCATGGCCGCGATGAACGACACGAAGGAACGCCAGCAGCAGATCGACTTCGTCGACTACTTCTCCTCCGGCATCACGATCATGGTCCGCAAGGGCAACCCCGACGGCGTCACGGGCCCGGACACGTTGTGCGGCAAGAACGTCGCCGTCGTCCAGGGCACGAGCCACCAGAAGTTCGCCGCCGCGCAGAGCACCAAGTGCACGCAGGCCGGCAAGCCGGCGATCACCGTGACGGCCACCGACTCCGACACGCAGAACCAGAACCAGCTGCGCACCGGCCGCGTCGCCGCGATCCTCAACGACCTGCCCAGCGCCGTCTACATCTCGCGCACCGCCGGCGACGGCAAGTTCTTCGAGGTCGTGCCCGGCCAGCCCATCGAGGGCGGCCCGTACGGGATCGGCTTCACCAAGACCAACACGAAGCTGCGCGACGCCGTGAAGCAGGCGCTGCAGGAGCTCATCACCGACGGCACGTACGGCAAGATCCTGCAGGCCTGGGGTGTGGAGCAGGGCGCGGTCAAGGAGGCGGCCGTCAATGGCGGGAGCTGAGCCGCTGCCGATCGTCCGGCTCCGGCACTGGGGCCGCTGGGTTTCGGCGGTGGTCATCATCGCCGTGCTCGTGCTGCTGGGGTTCGCGCTCGCGCAGGCCCAGATCGAGTGGGGCTCGGTGCCGGACTTCGTGTTGTACCGCGTGATGGCGGTCGGCCTGCTCAACACCGTGGTGCTCGCGGTGATCTCGCAGGCCGTCGCCATCGTGCTCGGCATCCTGATCGCGTTGCTGCGCCGCAGCGCCAACCCCGTGGCCAAGTGGTTCGCCGCCGCGTACACCTGGCTCTTCCGCGGGCTTCCGGTGCTGCTGCAGATCCTGATCTGGTACAACCTCGCGCTGATCTTCCCGACGATCTCGATCCCGCTGCCCTTCGGCGGTTACCTCGTCCACGAGCAGACGAACGTGCTGATCAGCGCGTTCACCGCGGCCCTGCTCGGCTTGGCGCTGAACGAAAGCGCGTACATGGCCGAGATCGTGCGCGCGGGCCTCACCAGCGTGGACGCCGGGCAGACCGAAGCCGCGAAGTCGATCGGCATGACCCCGGGCGCGACGCTGCGCCGGGTCGTGCTCCCGCAGGCGATGCGCGTGATCATCCCGCCGACCGGCAACGACTTCATCAACATGCTCAAGGGCACGTCGATGGCGTCGGTGATCGGCGTGACGGAGCTGATCCACGCGGCCAACAACATCTCGTCGAACAACCTGCTGGTGATGGAAACGCTGATCGCGGCGGCGATCTGGTACATGGTCGTGGTGACCGTGGCCGGCGTCGGCCAGCACTACCTCGAACGCGCCTTCGGGGCGGCCGACCGGGGTCCGGTGGCGCGCGCGGGCCGGGCGTTGCGGGGGATGCCGCTGGTGAGGAGCGCCCGTGTCTGAACCTTTGCTGCGTGCGGTCGACGTGCGCAAGAGCTACGGGCACACGGAGGTGCTCAAGGGCATCGACCTCGAGGTGCACCGGGGTCAGGTGGTGTGCCTGCTCGGGCCGTCGGGCGCGGGCAAGAGCACTTTTCTCAGGTGCCTCAACCACCTGGAGACCATCGACGCCGGTCAGGTGTGGGTGGACGGCGAGCCGATCGGGTTCAAGCTGCGCGGCGGGAAGCTGTACGAGCTGCGCGAAAAGGACGTCGCCAAGCAGCGTCGCGACATCGGCATGGTGTTCCAGCGCTTCAACCTGTTCGGGCACCGGACGGCGCTGGAGAACGTCGTCGAAGGGCCCGTGCGGGTGCTCGGCACGAACCCGGAGCGGGCGCGCACGGAGGCGCTGGAGCTGCTGGACCGCGTCGGGCTCGCGCACCGCGCCGACGCGTACCCGGCGCAGCTTTCGGGTGGCCAGCAGCAGCGTGTTGCGATCGCGCGGTCGCTGGCGATGAAGCCGAAGCTGATGCTGTTCGACGAGCCGACGTCGGCGCTCGACCCGGAGCTGGTGGGGGAGGTGCTCGCCGTGATGAGCACGTTGGCGCAGGAGGGGATGACGATGGTGGTCGTGACGCACGAAATGGCCTTCGCCGCCGAGGCGGCCGACGAGGTGGTGTTCCTCGCCGACGGCGCGGTGGTCGAAACCGGCCCGCCGGAGCGCGTGCTGAAGGCGCCGGAACACGAGCGCACCCGCCAGTTCCTCGCGCGGGTCCTCTCGTGACGCGGATCTCGCCCCGGTACCTGCTGCAGTTCGACGAGCCCGCCGGCTACCTCGACTTCGCGCGCTTCGGGCCGCCGTCGCACGCGGTGCTCGACACCACGGCGAGCCTGCTCGAGGCGACGACGAAGGCCGGTCCGTCCACTGTGGACGAGCTGATGCGCCAGGAGACGCGCGCCAAGGCGGCCGCCGCGCGGCTGTGCGGCAGCGACACCGACCACACGGTGCTGCTGCCGCACACGAGCCTCGGCCTGTTCCAGGCGGCGTTCAACAGCACCGGCGAAGTGCTCGTGTCGGCGGCGGAGTTCCCGGCCAACACCTACCCGTGGGCGCGGGCCGAGCAGGCCGGGCGAGTGCGCGTTCGCCGGTTGCCCAGCGGCTACGTGACGGCTTCCCGCGTCGCGGAAGCCCTGACGCCCGAGACGACGGTGGTGTCGGTCAGCGCCGTCGACTTCCGCACGGGCTACCGCGCCGACCTCGCCGCGGTGCGCGAGGTGGTGGGTGACCGGCTGCTGGTCGTCGACGCCATCCAGGGTTTCGGCGTGGTCGAGGAGCCGTGGGAGGTCGCGGACGTGCTCGTGGCCGGTGGCCAGAAGTGGCTGCGCGCGGGCTGGGGCACGGGGTTCGCGGTGCTGTCCGACCGCGCGCTGGAGCGGCTTGAGCCGATCCTGTCCGGCTGGACGGGCGCGCGCGACCCCGGCCTGTTCGACGACGAGATCCACCCCGCCGACGCGACCGCTGCGGGCTGGTCGATCTCGAACCTGAGCCCGGTCACGTCGGGTGCCTTCGCGGCGGCGCTGGAGCTCGTGGAGGAAGCGGGCGTCGCGGCGATCGCCGGGCGGATCGCGGAACGCGTGGGCGCGCTCGAAGAAGTGCTGCTGTCGCTGGGCGGTTCGATCGTGTCCGCGACGGAACGGCGCGCGGGCATCCTGGCGTTCACCCTGCCCGGCCACCCGGCGGAGCAGGTCGGCGCGGCGCTGTCCGCGGCCGGCATCGCGGCGACGGTCCGCCCCGAGCACGTGCGGCTCTCCCCGCACGCCTCCACACCCGTCGCCGCGGCCGACGCTCTGCGGTCCGCTTTGGACGGTCTGCTGCGCCCGCGCAAGTCCGTCGTCGTCGGCCCGGCCGCCGCGGGCGCGGCGACGCACGCGTTGCTGACTTCGCTGATCCCCGCCGTCGACGGCCTCGCCGCCATGCTGGGCCCCGGCAACGAGGTCCTGCTCCACGACCTGTCGCGCCTGCCCGACTCCATCGTCGCCATCGCGGGCGACGTCACCGGCCGCACGGTCGGCGGCCCCATGACGGACTTGTTGCTGGGCCTCGTCCGCCGCGGCACCACGCAAGACCTCACGAACTACCAGACCCACGGCCCGGACGGCCGCCCGATCCGCTCGTCCACCCTTTTCTTGCGCGACGCGGACGGCACCGCCGTCGGCTGCCTGTGCGTGAACAGCGAGACCTCCGCGGACGGCGCCGCCGCCCTCGCGCGGGCGGAAACGTTCCCCCCGGACGTCGACAGCCTGCAGCGCTTCCTCGTCGACCGCGCGATCGGCAAGGCGGGGATCCCGGTGGAGCTCATGAAGAAACGCCACAAGGCCGCCGTGGTCCGCGAACTGGACGAAGCGGGCTTCTTCCTGATCAAGGACGCGGTAGACCACCTGGCGACGCACCTGGACGTCACGAGGTACACGATCTACAACTACCTCAACGAGATCAGGGCCTGACCGGGCGGAGAGGGGCTGCGGCGGAACAGGCGGTCGCACCGCCGCGGGGCCGGCGGTTCATGGCGTTCCCGGGCTCTTGCAGATCGGCGCTGCAAGGATCCGGGTCACTGGCAGGAGCGTCTTGAACCCCATCGGACCAACGGGGGTGCCCTAGAGTCGTCGCGTGCGACTGCGGACCGGATTGCTGGTAGCCGGGGCGGCAACCCTGGCTTGGGGAGAATGGTTGAACTGGCGCTGGTCACGAGCCCTCGTGGGGCGCCGTGGGGGCGTCTCCGAGGCCGTGGTCGTGCTGGGATACCGGAACCCCCAGGCGACGGCGAACCTCATCAACCGCTGGCGAGTCCGTGCCGGCCTGCGCTCCATCGGTACCGGCAACGGACGGGACGTGCGCGTGATTTTCAGCGGCGGCGCGGTCAGCACCGGCGCTGCTGAGGCTCAGGTGATGGCTGACTACGCGAAGTCGGTCCTCGAGTTCTCCGGCACAGTGTTCCTCGAAGACCACAGTGGCACGACGTGGGAGAACGTCACGAACGTGATCCCCCTGCTCGAGGACGTCGACCGCATCAAGATCGCTTCTCAACCAGCTCACGCGCTCAAAGCCCGGGCGTACTTGCGGCGGCAGCGTCCTGATCTTGCCGAAAGGCTCGTGCTCGCCGGGGATTACCGCCCCGGCGAGTGGCTGATCGTCAAACCGCTGCTGGCTCTGTACGGGCTGTGGACGCTGCGCGGCCTCGAAGACGACGAGAGGAAGATCTCGCTCTGGCCGCTACCGCCTCGCGGGTGATCACAGCCGGGGCGTTCGCGCTACGCGGGTGAGTTACTTCAGG
Source organism: Amycolatopsis sp. NPDC051903 (assembly GCF_044452505.1). Lineage (NCBI taxonomy): Bacteria > Bacillati > Actinomycetota > Actinomycetes > Pseudonocardiales > Pseudonocardiaceae > Amycolatopsis > Amycolatopsis sp. NPDC051903. Next base: position 63,921 of record NZ_JBITBT010000008.1, read on the forward strand.
AACGCCTCCACCGCATCAGCGGCCACGTCGATCCCGCCGTGGGCGCGGATTTCCGCCTTCAGCGCGGCGAGTCGCGCGGCCACGTCGGCCGAGGCGGCGACCTCGTCGACCAGCGTGCGCAGGGACGCCGGGGTGACGTCGGCGGCCGGGAGGTGGCGGCCGACGCCGAGGGATTCCAGCTGGGCCGCGTTGCCGAACTGGTCGGCGGCCTGCGGGATGGCGACCGTGGGCACGCCGTACCACAGGGATTCCGTGCAGCTGCCCATGCCGGCGTGGGTGATGAACGCCGAGGCGGCTTCGAGGACCGCGAGCTGGGGAACGCGTTCGTGCACTTCGAACGACGGTGGCAGTGGGCCGAGGTCCTCGGGGGCCACGAACGAACCCAGCGACAGCACCACGTGCCACCCGGAATCCGCGAAGGCGGACAGGCACGCCCGGTACACGGGCAGCTGGTCGGTGAACGCCGTGCCGAACGACACCAGCAGCACGGGTTTCCCGTCGGACGGCGGGGTCCAGCTGCGGTCGGCCAGACGGTCGGGGGACAGGCACGGCCCGACGAACTGCACGTGCGGACCGACGCGGTCCCCGTGCGGCTGCATCGCGCGCGGGATCAGCGACAGCACCCGCGGCGGGTGGCCCAACCACGTCCACGCGTCCTCGTCGACACCGTTCTCCCGCAACCACTCGCCGAACGTCCGCGCGTAGTCCACACCGGACGGTGAGGACTTGATCGGACCCATGATCTCGGCCATGTCCTCGTCATAGCCCTCCCACGCGACCAGCGTCGGCGAGAGCTGCACGGCGGGCACGCCGTAACGGGAAGCCAGCAGTGGTGCGCCGAGCCCGCCGATGTCGTACAGCACCAGATCGGGGCGATCGTTGTCGAACGCGTCGAGGAGAACCGGGTGCACGGCGATCGCCTCGTCGAGGAAGACGCGCATGGCGTCGGCCGGGTCGTCGGGCCAGACGCCGGCTTCGCCGAGGGGCAGGATCGTCGGGTGGGTGACCACCTCGGCGCCCGTCGGTTCGACCAGCGACGCCAAGGGGGAACCCACGACGTAGCTGACGCGGTGGCCGCGGCGCACGAGTTCGGCGATGACAGCCAGGGACGGGTAGATGTGGCTCGGCGCGGTGGCGCCGACCATCATGATGTGTTCGCGCAAGGGGTGGGTCCTTTCCGGACTGGAGGGAAGGGCCCGGCGCGCAAGGGGGACGGCCGCGCAGGAGCGCGGCCGTGAAGAGTCACGCCGGGGTCAGAGCCGCCGAATGCGCTGGAAGATCGTCATGCGAGCCACCGTAGCGGTCCGCGTGGGCGATGACCAACCCGATTTCCGGATCGAAAGTCCACCTTTAGTAGGGACTATCGGGCGCTGACGGGCGAGGTGCCGGTCAGCGGGCACGAACCGGTCTAGGGTCTGGCGAACCCCGACCGACTCGAACCCGACAGGGAAGGAACACCCGTGAGACGTGCTGTCTTCGCGGCGGTCGCCGCCGCGACGCTGGCCTCGCTGGTCGTCGCGCCCGCCGCCGGCGCGGCGCCCGCCGCGCCGGCCCCCGCGGCCTACACCCCGCCGCCCGTGACGTGGGGACCGTGCGACAACGCCGGCCTGCAGGCGGCGGGCGCCCAGTGCGGTTTCGTGACCGTGCCGCTGGACTACCGCAACCCCGCCGGCGCCAAGGCGCAGCTCGCCGTGAGCCGCATCAAGCACAAGACGCCGGACTCGCAGTACCAGGGCGTCATGCTCACCAACCCCGGTGGCCCCGGCGGTTCCGGGCTCACGCTCTCGCGCGTCGGCGGCAACGTCCCGAACCACGCGGGCGACGCGTACGACTGGATCGGCTTCGACCCGCGCGGCGTCGGCTCCAGCAAGCCCGCGCTGTCGTGCGACAACGGCTACACGAGCTTCGACCGGCCCTCCTACGTGCCGCTCACGCCGCAGCTGGAGAAGACCTGGCTCGACCGCGCCAAGAACTACGCCGCGGACTGCGCCAAGAAGAACCCGAAGGCGCTGCTCGACAACCTGAAGACCACCGACACGGTGCGCGACATGGACTCGATCCGCGCCGCTTTGGGTGCCGACCAGATCAACTTCTACGGGTACTCGTACGGCACTTACCTCGGCCAGGTCTACGGCACGATGTTCCCGCAGCGCGTGCGCCGCATGGTGCTCGACTCGACCGTCGACCCGCGCAACGTGTGGTACCAGGCGAACCTGAACCAGGACGTGGCGTTCGACCGCAACATCAACCTCTGGTTCGGCTGGCTCGCGAAGTACGACAGCACCTACCACCTGGGCAAGACGCAGGCCGCGGTGAAGGCGACCGTCGACCGCGAGCTGGTCAAGCTGTCGTTCAAGCCCGCCGGGGGCCAGATCGGCCCCGACGAGCTGACCGACGTCATCCAGCAGGCCTCGTACTACCAGCTGACCTGGCTCGGTGTCGCCGACGCGCTGTCGGCCCTCGTGACCAAGGGCGACCCGTCGCAGGTCAAGGCCCTGTTCGAGTCCGACAGCGACAACGGTTACGCCGTGTACCTCGGCGTGCAGTGCACCGACGTGCAGTGGCCGACGAACTGGAACCAGTGGCGCGTCGACAACTGGAAGACGTTCCTCAAGGCGCCGTACTTCACCTGGCAGAACGCGTGGTTCAACGCGCCCTGCGTGTTCTGGCCCGCGAAGGCCGGCAAGCCGGTGCAGGTCGACGGCAAGGGCGTGAAGAGCGTGCTGATGATCGACGAGACTCTCGACGCGGCCACGCCGTACGAAGGCAGCCTCGAGGTCCGCAGCCGCTTCCCGGGTGCGTCGCTGATCGCGGAGCCGGGTGGCACCAGCCACGCCATCACCCCGCGCGGCAACGCGTGCGTCGACACGAAGATCGCGGACTACCTGGCGACCGGCGCACTGCCGGCCCGCAAGCCGGGCCGCACGGCGGACGTCGAATGCGCCCCGCTGCCCCAGCCGCAGCCCGCGCCGTCGGCGCCGGCCGCTCAGGAGCAGGCGAAGGCGCGGTCGCTGCCGCTGGTGGGTCACCTCTGACCTGCTGAAACAGCACAGCCGAGCGCCGGGCGGGGACTCTCCCCGCCCGGCGCTTCGCTGTCTCGAGGACCTTGATCAATCGAGTTCGCCGTACCTAGGGCTTTTCATCGCAGCGAGGTTTGTGTTACAAAGTTCGCCAGGAGGTTTGCGATGCAAAGTCGATGGGGGACGAGATGAGCGAGGCGTTCAGCCTGCGGGGACTGACCAAGCGGTTCGGTCCCGTGCTCGCGGTCGACGGGTTGTCACTGGAGGTCGAACGGGGTGAAGTGGTGGCGCTGCTGGGCCCGAACGGGGCCGGCAAGTCGACCACGGTCGACATGCTGCTGGGGCTGACGAAGCCCGACGAGGGGGACGTGCGGGTCTTCGGGGGCGGCCCGCGCGCGGCGGTCGACGCCGGGCGCCTGGCGGCCATGGTGCAGAACGGGTTCCTGCTGCGCGACGTGACGCCGGCGGAGCTGGTGGCGCTGATGCGGTCGATGTACCGCACCCCGCTGTCCACCGGAGAAGTCGTCGAACGGGCGGGTATCGGGGAGTTCGCCGGTCGCCGCTGCGGCAAGCTGTCCGGGGGTCAGCTGCAGCGCGTGCGGTACGCGCTGGCGCTCGCCGGCGACCCCGAACTGCTGGTGCTCGACGAGCCGACCGCCGCGATGGACGTGGACGGGCGGCGGTCCTTCTGGGCGTCGATGCACGAGTTCAGCGCGTCGGGGCGCACGGTGCTGTTCGCGACGCACTACCTCGCCGAGGCGGAGGACTACGCCGACCGCGTCGTCCTCATGAGGCACGGCCGCGTGGTGGCCGACGGGACCGTCGCCGAGGTGCGCGCCGCGGTGTCCGGGCGGGTGCTGCGGGCCGTGGTGCCCGGCGCGAGCGAGGCCGCGCTGGCCGATCTCGCGGGCGTCACCACGGCCCGGATCCAGGGCGCGCGGGCCGAGCTCGCGTGCGCCGACTCCGACCTCGCGATCCGCGCGCTGCTCACGACGTTCCCCGAGGCCGGCGACATCGAGATCACGGCCGTCGGACTCGAAGAAGCGTTCCTCGCCCTGACCGCCGACGAGCCGGAAGGGGCACTGCGATGAACCTCGTCTACCTCCGCCTGGAGATCCTGCGCATCGTGCGCAGCCCGCAGTTCGCGTTGTTCACGATCGCCGTGCCGCTGGGCATGTTCCTGCTCTTCGGCGGCCTGTTCGGCGACTACGTCGGGCCCGACGGCGTGCCGGCGAGCACCACGACGATGATCAACATGGGCGCGTACGGCGCCATGAGCGGCGCCCTGTTCACCGGCACGCGCGTGGCCACCGAACGCACCGACGGCTGGCAGCGCCAGCTGCGCCTCACACCGATGCGCGGCCCGGGCTACCTGTTCGTCAAGCTCGCGTCCGCGATGGCGATGGCGCTGCCCGTGCTGGTCGTGGTCTTCGTGGCGGGCGCGCTGCGCGGCGTCGACCTCACCGGTGGACAGTGGCTGCCGACGGCCGTCTCCGTGTGGCTGGCCGCGGTGCCCTTCGCGGTGCTCGGGTTGATGCTGGGGCTGTTCGGCAAGGGCGACACCGTCGGCGCGATGACCGGTGCGCTGATGCTGCCGCTGGGCGTGTTCGGCGGGTTGTGGATGCCGCTGTCGATCATGCCGGCGTGGATGTCGACGGTCGCGCACTTCATCCCGACGTACTGGCTCGGCCGCGTCGGCGCGATGCCGGTGACGCACTCCGGCGGGCTCGGGCTCGCCATCGGGGTGCTGGCCGCGTGGCTGGTGGTGCCCGCGCTCGTGGTGGTGCGGCGGTTCCGGTTGGACACGGCGAAGGTCGTTTGACGTGCCTTGTTACCAATCCGGCCATAAGTAGGCGGGACCCGACCGGACGTTACCCTGTCTGGCAACCCTTCCCGCCGTGACTGTGGTCGGATTGGTAACGAGCAGCACAGTAGCTTCCGTGCTGCATAGGGGTCAGCACGGTAGGAGGGCGAACCAGGGTGGAAGACGACGACGAGCCGCCGATGTCGGCAGCCGAGTCGCTGAACCTCATCGCCCGGCAGAACGAGCGGACGCGGCGGGAGCTGGGGGCCAGCCCGGCGCGCCTGCTCGGGGTATGGGCCCTCGCGTGGCTGGTCGGCTGGGGACTGGTGTTCCTGTCCGATCCCAGCCACGCGAGGCCGCTCATGCCGGGGTGGGCCTCGGGGGTGGTGGTCGCGGTGCTGTTCGTGTCGGCGATCGCGTACTCCGTCTACTACGGCAGCCGCATCAACCGCGGCATCCGCGGCCCGTCGCGGCGCATCGGCGCGATGTACGGCTGGAGCTGGATGATCTCGTTCGCCGCGCTGTGCCTGATCAACATCAGCGTGATGAACGCCGGCGTGCTCGACGCGCACACGACCTCACTGCTGTGGTCGGGTACCTCGCTCCTGGTCACGGGTGTGCTGTACCTCGCGGGCGGCATGCTGTGGCAGGACAAGCTGCAGTACGGCTTCGGCGTGTGGATCATCGTGTGCGGCGGAGCGAGCGTGCTCGTGGGCGTGCCGGGTAACTTCCTGGTCCTGAGCCTCGCCGGCGGCGGCGGGTTCCTCGTGGCTTCGCTCGTGTACTTCATCCGGGAACGGCGCCGCGGGCCGACGCGGGCGGCCGAGCGGTGACCGAGCCCAGCCTGCCGGAACTCGATCCGGTGATCCACGCCCAGGCCCGTTTGCGCGTCACGGTCGCGCTGGCCGGGTTGCACCGCGGCGACCAGATCACCTTCCCGCGGCTGCAGCAGCTGCTCGAGATGACGGCCGGCAACCTCTCCACGCACCTGCGCAAGCTCGAGGACGCCGGGTACGTCGAGATCACCAAGGCCTACGAGCACCGCACCCCCGTCACGCTCGTGAAGCTGACCGCGAAGGGCCGCGCGGCGTTCGAGGCCTACACCGAGGCGCTGCACCGGCTCCTGGACGCCACGGGCGGGAGCTGACGTGACCCGCTGGGTCGTCCACCTCGACCTGGACGCCTTCTACGCCTCGGTGGAGCAGCTCACGCGGCCGACGCTGCGGGGCCGCCCGGTGGTCGTCGGCGGCACGGGCCCGCGCGGGGTCGTCGCCGGGGCCAGTTACGAATCCCGTGAGTACGGCGCGCGTTCGGCGATGCCGATGTCGCAGGCGCGCCGGCTGCTCCCGCCCGGTGCGGTGGTCCTGCCGCCGCGGTTCCGGCTGTACGAGGTGCTGAGCAAGCAGGTCTTCGACGTCGTCGCCGACGTCGCGCCGGTGCTGGAGCGCATTTCCCTCGACGAGGCGTTCGCCGAACCGCCGTCGCTTGCCGGGGCTTCCGTCGAGGAGGTGACGCGGTTCGCGGAGGACCTGCGGGCGCGCATCCGCGCGGAAACCGGTCTCACGGCGTCGATCGGCGCCGGCACGGGCAAGCAGGTCGCGAAGATCGGCTCCGACCGCGCGAAACCCGACGGGTTGCTCGTGGTGGCGCCGGGCACGGAACGGGAGTTCCTCGCACCGCTGCCGGTGCGCGCGCTGTGGGGCATCGGGCCGGTCGCCGAGGCGAAGCTGCGCACGATCGGTGTGCTGACGCTGGGGGAGCTGGCCGCGTTGTCGGAGGCCGACGCCGTCGCGACGCTGGGCGGCGTGGTGGGCCGCGAACTGCGCAAGCTCGCGGGTGGCACCGACGACCGCGTGGTCGCCGAACGCGGCGAGGCCAAGCAGGTCAGCGCGGAGACCACGTTCGACACCGACATCGTCGACTTGCCGGCGTTGCGCGCGGAGGTCCGCAAGATCGCCGCCGGCGCCCACGCGCGGCTCGTGAAGGCCGGCCGGGTCGCCCGCACGGTCGTGATCAAGCTGCGGCACACGGACATGAGCACCGTGACGCGTTCGGAGACCACCGCGTCGCCCACCGACGACCTCGGCCAGCTCGCCGCGACCGCCGAACGGCTGCTGCTCGACCCGCGGGAGTTCGGCGGCGTCCGGCTGGCGGGCGTCGCGTTCAGCGGGCTTTCCGTGCCGCACCAGGACGCGTTGTTCAGCCTCACCGTGCCCACGGCCGCGGAACCGGTGGTGGCGACCACGCCGTCGCCGGGCGGGTCGGCGCCGGTGTCCTCGAGCGGCTGGCGGCCGGGTGACGACGTGGTCCACGCCGAGTTCGGCCCGGGCTGGGTGCAGGGCGCGGGCCACGGCCGCGTCACCGTGCGGTTCGAGACGCGGACCTCGGGCCCCGGGGTGGCGCGGACGTTCGAGCAGACCGATCCGGCGCTCACCCGCGGGGACCCGAAGGACTGTCTGAAGTAGACAGCCGGGCCGCCCGCGGGGAGCGGCCCGGCCGCACTCACTTCGCGGGCGGCAGCGCGCAGCCCGGCGTGAGGTCCGCGACCTGCTGGCCCGCCAGCAGGAACGCGCCGACCCCGTACCCCGACGTGTCCGTCGCCTTCGCCGGCCCCGGCCCGTCCGTCTTCGGCTGGACGTAGCCGACGAGGCCGTCGGCCGTCACGGCCTTGGTGGACAAGGCCTGCCACGCCCGGTCGACCGCCGGCTTGAACCAGCGGCTGTCCAGGACACCCGCGTTGACGCCCCACGCGAGGCCGTACGTGATGAGCGAAGTGCCGCTGCTTTCGCGGCCGCCGAACGGAAGCAGCAGGTTGGCGTGCCAGAAGCCGTCGGGCCGCTGGAGCACGCTCAGCGTCGTCGCCATCTTCTTGAACACCCGCAGGTACTCGGGGCGCCTCGGGTCGTTCGCGGGCAGGACCTGCAGCACCTTCACGAGCGCGGCGAGCGCCCAGCCGTTGCCCTGCGCCCAGTAGCCGATCGAGTGCGCGTCGGTGCGCCACAGGCCGGTGAACTCGTCGAACAGGCTCTTCTCCGTGCTGTGGAAGAGCTTCTGCATCGCCTCCAGCGTGGGTTCGGAGCTGTCCATGACCCCGATGCGGGCGAACGACGGCATCGCCATGTTCAGCGCGGCGACGTGGTCCCAGTAGCCCGTGTGCCCGGCTTCGACGCTCGCCACCTCGTCGGCCAGGCGGGAGCGCAGGTCGGCGAGGATCGGCGGGTCGGGGTGGAAGTAGGTGTACAGGTCGAGGTAGGCCTCGCCGGCCGCCTCGTCTTCGGCGCGGAACGGCTGACCCGCCGTTGTCGGCAACAGGTAGTTGTTGGCCTCGCCCCACGGCAGGGTCGTGTGGTTGGACACGCCGGTGGTTCTGACGACGGCGAGGTTGCCCACGTGGAACGTCGCGTTCTGCGCGTCCGCCGGCGCCAGGTTCTCGCCGTGGGCGACCCAGTAGTCACCGGCCTTGACCATCAGGTCGGCCACCGAGCACTGCGCGGCGGGGGCCGCCGGCGCCGCGGCCGCGGTGGCCACCGGTGCCAGCCCGCCGGCCGTCACCGCCGCGGCGAGCACGGCGAAGCCGCGGATTCCCGGGAAACGCATGGGTGCGTCCTCCTGTTCGGGCTCAGGGCGGCGGGAGCCACCGCGGTCGGTGGCCGGTCGATCACGGACTATGGTGTGGACCACTGGACGTGTCAAGGTGCCGGTGAGTGGTACGCCGCAACGGTTTCCAGCAGTCGCCGCGTCGCGGTCTCCGCGCCGTCGGCGTTCTTCGCCAGCACGGTGGTGAGCACGCGCGAGTGCGCCACGAGCGTGCCCGCCGTCGGTTCCGGCGCCGCCCGCAGCGCGGCGATCACGGGCACCTGTAGCTGCGTGATCAGCGCGTTGCCCGCGGCCCGCACGAGCGCGGCGTGGAAGAGCGCGTCGGCTTCCGCGAACTCCGCGGCGTCTTCGCGTTCCACCGCGTCCGTCAGCAACCCGTACGCGGCGGCCAGCGCCGAGAGCTCGTCGCGGTTGCGGTGCCGCGCCGCGAGCCGCGCGGCCTGCGGCTCGACGAGGTGGCGCAGTTCGAGCAGATCGTGCAGCTGGCGCTGCCCGTCCGGGCCGCCCACGCGCCAGCCGATCACGTCCGGGTCGATCGCGTCCCAGGCTTCCGGCGGCTGCGGCCACGTGCCGACCCGCGGCCGCGCCGTCACCAAGCCCTTCGACTGCAGCACCCGCAGGGCCTCCCGGACCACCGTCCGGGAGGCCGAGAAGCGGCGCCCGATGTCCTCCGGCACGATCGGCTCGCCGGCGGGCAGCGCCCCTTCGACGATCAGCCGGCCGAGCGCGTCGACGACGCGGGCGTGCAGGCCGGCCCCGTCCTCCCCCACGACAGAGCCCACGTCAGGCCGGGAGACCGACGCGGCGCTCCCCGCTGCGCAGCTGCTGCAGCACGACGGCGACCACGAGCAGCGCGCCGTGGGCCACGTTCTGCCAGAACTGGTTGATGCCCAGGCCCGACATGCCGTTGTCGAGCACGCCGAGGATGAACACCGCGAGCACCGTGGAGACGATGGATCCCTTGCCGCCCTTGAGCATCGTGCCGCCGAGCGCCGCGCCCGTCACGGCCTGCAGCTCGAGGCCCTCGGAGCCGGACGTCGGCTGGCCCGAGCCGGTGCGGGCGGTGATCAGCACCCCCGCGATGGCCGCGACCACGCCGACGAGCGCGTAGACGCCGATGATGTAGCGGTTGATGTTGATGCCCGCCAGGCGCGCGGCCGTGTCGTTGCCGCCGATGGCGAACACGTTGCGGCCGATGTCGGTGTACTTCAGCAGGAAGTGCAGCACTGCCGCGACGATCAGGAACACCCACACCAGCGTCGGCAGCCCGAGCACGCTTCCCTTGGCCAGGAAGATGAACAGGTCGTCGGCGCCTGTGTAGCCCTGGGCCTTGCCGTCGGACACGACCTGCGCGATGCCCTTGTACGTCGCGAGTGTGGCCAGCGTCGCGACGACCGGGTTCACGCGCCCGAAGATGATGATCAGGCCGTTGACGAGCCCGCACGCGATGCCGGTGCCGACGGCGGCCAGGATGCCGACGATCGAGCTGCCGGTGGACGTGAACGCCATCGCCGAGATCACCGACGCGAGGCCCGCCATCGAGCCGACGGAGATGTCGAGCGCGCCGAGGATGATCACCAGCGTCTGCACGAGCGAGAGCAGGCCCATGATGGTGATCGCGCTGCCGATCAGCAGCAGGTTGTTGGTGCGCAGGAAGTTGTCGTTGAGCGTCGAGAGCAGCACGACGAGCACCACGAGCGTGATGATCAGGCTGCTGTTCTGCACCCCGATGCCGTTGAGCACCTTGCGCGCGGTCGGCACGCGGTGCGGGCCGGAGTGGTCGGTCGGCTGCTCCTGCGCGGAGCTGGGCCGGGTCGGGGTGCTCACGCCCCCACCTCCTGGATGTCTTCGGCGGCCGGCTCCGTCGCCGGGATGGCCAGGGTCAGTACGGCTTCTTCGGTGGCGTCGTCGCGGCCCACTTCGCCCGCGACGTGCCCGGCGCGCATCACGACGATGCGGTCGGCCAGCGCGAGCACCTCGGGCAGGTCGGACGAGATCACGAGCAGGGCGATGCCTTCTTCGGCGAGACCGTCGATGATCCGGTAGATCTCGGCCTTCGCGCCGACGTCGACGCCGCGCGTGGGCTCGTCGAGGATCAGCAGCCGCGGGCGGCGGGCGAGCCAGCGCGCGAGCACGGCCTTCTGCTGGTTGCCACCCGAGAGCTTGCGCACTTCCTGCTCCATCGACGGCGTGCGCACGCGCAGTTCGCGCACGTACTCCGCCACGAGCTCGCGCTCCTTCGCGCGCCGGATCACGCGGAAGCGGCGCAGGCGGTCGAGCACGGCGATGGACACGTTGTCGCGCACGGACCGCTGCATCAGCAACGCGTCGGTCTTGCGTTCCTCGGGCGCGAACCCGATGCCCGCCTTCACCGCGTCGCCGGGGTTGTGCGCTTTGAAGCGCTTCCCACCCAGCTCCACGGTTCCGGAGCGCACGGGCAGGTCGCCGACGATCGCGCGCGCCAGCTCCGACCGGCCGGCGCCGACGAGCCCGGCGAGGCACACGACCTCACCGGCGCGGACCTCGAACGAGATGTCGGTGACGTCGTCGGTGGTCACGCCGTCCAGCCGCAGCACGACTTCGCCGGTTTCGGCCGTCTCGCGGCGTTCGAGCGCCGAGAGGTCGCGGCCGATCATCATGCGCACCAGCTGGTTCTCGTCGGTGTCGGCGGCCTGCTCGACGCCGATGAGCTTGCCGTCGCGCAGCACGGCGACGCGGTCGGCGAGCTGGAAGATCTCCTTCATGCGGTGCGACACGTAGACCACGGCCACGCCGGAGTCGCGTAGCCGGCGGATCAGCCGGAACAGCGCGTCGACCTCGTGCTCCGACAGCGAAGACGTCGGCTCGTCGAACGCGATCACGCGCGGCGGCGTGGCCGCGGTGAGCACGCGCAGGATCTCGACGAGCTGCCGTTGCGCGGCCGACAGCTTGCTGCCGAGCGTGGCGGGGTCGAGCACGCCTTCGAAGCCGTACTCGACGAGCGCGTCGTGGGTTCGCTGGTTGAGCGTGCGGCGGCTGAACACGCGGGCGCGCGCGGGCAGTTCGCCCACGAACACGTTCTCCGCCACGGAAACGTGCGGGATGATCTCCGGTTCCTGGTAGATCACGCGCACGCCCGCGGCCATCGCCGCGCGCGGGTTGTCGAACACCACCGGCTCGCCGTCGAGGCGCAGGGTGCCCTCGCTGGGCTCGTGGTCGCCCGAGAGCACGCGCAGCAGGGTCGACTTGCCGGCGCCGTTCTCGCCCATGAGCGCGAGGACTTCGCCGGACTGGAATTCCAGCGTCACGTCGTCGAGCGCGGTGACGCCGGAGAAGCGCTTGCCGATGCCCTCGGCGATCAGCGCCGTGGAACTGGCCATGGAGAGCCTTCCTCACAGGGGAACTCGGGGGTGTCGCACGTGGACACCCCCGGGCCGTGGTCGGGTCAGGTGCAGTTGACGCCGGCCGCCTTGAAGTTGTCCTTGTTCACCATCGTGGTCTTGGCGATGGTCTCCGGCGGGAGCTCCTTGCCGTTCTTGATCTTGTCGACGAGCACCTGGATCGCGGTGCGGCCCACCTCGGCGCCCGAGATGTAGAGCGAGGACTTGTTGCCCGTGTCCTTGCCGGCGGCCCAGTCCTTGCAGTCGAGGTAGGCGCCGAGGCCGACGCCGAGGATGTTGTTCGAGGCGACGCCGGAGTTGGCGAGCGCGGTGACGACGCCGGTTTCGTTCTCGTCGTTGCAGCCCCAGACGACCCAGTGCTTCACGCCCGGGTTGGAGCTGATCACGGCGCCGGAGCGGTTCTGCGCGTCGACGGGGGAGTTGTCGGTGCCGACGTCGATCACCTGCACCTGCGCGCCGGCGTCCTTCTCGAACGCGGCCTTCGCGCCGTTGACGCGGTCGGTGCACACGGTGAGGTCCTGCTTGTAGGCGCTGATCACCTTGGTGTCGGCCGCGGACCAGCCGGCGGCCTTGAACAGCTTCGCGGCTTCCTGGCCGACGGACGTGCCCATCTGCGTGCCGTTGAAGCCGACGAACGCCGCGGCCTTGCCCTGGCCGTCCTTGATGACGTCGTCGGAGGCGACGAGGGGGATGCCGGCGCTCTTGGCCTTGTCGATGACCTCCGGGCCGATGGCCTGGTCGGGCACGACGATGGCCACACCGTTGGCGCCCTGGGCGACGGCGGCGTCGAGTTCGGTGATGGCCTTGTTGGCGTCCTGGCCGAGGTTGACGACCTTGAGGTCGACGCCCAGCTCCTTCGCCTTCTCCTGCGCGCCCTGCGCCTGCTCCACGAAGTACTGCTGGTCACCCTGCTTCTGCAGGTAGTAGAGGGTGATCTTGCCGTTGGTGGGCGCCTGCTGCGCGGGTGCGGCGGCGTCCTTGCCCGACGAGCACCCGGCCAACACCGCACCGGCAATCAAACAACAACCAACAACGCTCCAGGTGCGCAACCTGTGCGGGTATGTGGACATCCAGTGCTCCCATGGGGGCCGAGGGCGAGTGTTGCGTCTGCGTGAACTGCGCGTGACTCGTATTACAAGACACTGGATCGGGTGACGTCAACCACAGGTTTGTGGGCGGTTAGCAGGGTGTTACCTACTCTGTGTGATCACTTCACGGCGGCGGCTTCGGTAATTATCGTATTTTTTCTCGTCTGGCCAGGGTTTGTTGCCGGGCGCTGGTTGTGACCGGATCGCGGTTGCTGGTGGGTTTTCTTGTTGACTTGGGTGCGATTACGGTCCGTGAAACCAGGGGTTGCATCCTGTCCGGTGGACATGCGGCAGGATGTGGCGCGCAACAGGGGCGTTTCTGGACGAAGGGGGCGAACGTGGCGCGCATCCGACCGGGCCTGGCGTGGGCCGGAGCCGTGCTGGTGCTGGCGGGGTGCAGCGCGGCACCGGCCGCGCAGCCGGCTCTGCCCGCTTCGCCGGCGCCTGCCGCGTCAAGCGCTCCCGCGGATTCCTTCACCGTCGTGGCGACCGGCGACGTCCTCATCCACCCCGCGCTGACCGACCAGGCCACGACCGACGGCGGCGGCGCGATCGACTACCGCAGGATCCTCGCGGGCGTGAAGCCGCTCGTGTCGAGCGCGGACCTGGCCATCTGCCACCTCGAGACGCCGCTCGCGCCGGAAGGCGGGCCGTACACGGGGTATCCGTCGTTCAGCGCGCCGCCGCAGATCGCCGAGGCCATCAAGGACACCGGCTACGACACCTGCTCGACGGCGTCGAACCACACCCTCGACAAGGGCGCCGCGGGCATCACGCGGACCCTGGACAAGCTCGACGAGGTGGGCCTCGAACACACGGGTTCCGCGCGCTCGGCCGCGGAAGCCGCCAAGCCCCTGATCCTCGACGTGCACGGTGTCAAGGTCGCCCAGATCTCCTCCGCCTTCGGCTTCAACGGCATCGAACGCCCGGCCGGCAAACCGTGGCTGGCCAACGAGATCGACGCTTCGGAGGTCCTCGCGGCCGCCCACGCCGCCCGAGCGGCCGGCGCGGAAGTGGTGATCGCGAGCCTCCACTGGGGCGTCGAGTACCACCACGAGGTCACCGACGAGCAGTCCGCTCTGGCCCGGAAGCTGCTGGCCTCGCCCGATCTCGACCTGATCGTCGGCCACCACGCTCACGTGGTGCAGCCGTTCGCCAAGGTCGATGGCAAGTGGGTCGCCTACGGGCTGGGCAACGAGATCGCCCGCCACGACGACCCCCGCGGCTCCACCGAGGAAGGCACGGCCGCCCGCTTCACCTTCACGCGGACCGACAGCCACTGGGCCGTCTCGAAGGCCGAGTACCTCCCGACCCTCATCGACCTCGGCCCGCCGATCCGGCTGCGTGACCTCACCGGGGGCGTGCACACCGCGCGCGGTGACGAAGCGTTGGCGAACACCGACGAGGTCGTGTTGTCCGAAGACGCCGGCCGCGACGGCCTTACGCGGCCGGGCAAGTAATCCCGCGCCCGGAACCCTCGGTCCGGGAAGGGCCTCTCGACGGAATTCGAGAGGCCCTTCCCGGCACGCGGGGCAGCAGGCCTCAGTGGTCGCGCCGCGTGATGTGGTGAGCCAGCGACGTCAGCTCCGCCGCCGGACGGGCGACGGGGGCGGTCGCGGACAGTGCGGACAGCGCGGCGGCCAGCAGCCGGGAAACCTCCGACGAGCTCCACGACCGGCCGCCCGCCGACTCGACCAGCGCCGCCGCCCGGCGCAGTTGCGTGGCCGACAGCGGCGCCTCCTGCCGGTACAGCGCCGCCAGCTCGTGCGAAGCCGCCGTGTCCTCGGCCAGCGCAGCCACGACCGGCAACGACTTCTTGCGGTTCTGCAGGTCCGAACACACCGGCTTCCCCGTCACCTCCGGATCACCCCAGATCCCCAGCAGGTCGTCGACGTGCTGGAACGCCAGCCCCAGGGCCTGCCCGAACGCCCCGAGCCCCGAAACGTGCTCCCCACGTCCACCCACCGCCAGCACCCCCAACGTGCAAGCCGCCGCCAGCAGCGCGCCGGTTTTACCCTCCGCCATCCGAACGCACGAAGCCCGATCCACCGACCGCCGCCGTTCGAACGCGAGATCCTCGCTCTGCCCGTGCAACAGCTCGAGCACCGCGGTGCTCAACACCCGAGCCGAAGCCGGACCGTCGACCGCCAGCACGTCGAAAGCCAGCGCCAGCAACGCATCACCAGCCAGGATCGCCGGGCTGGTACCGAACACGGTCCACGCCGTCGCCCGATGCCGCCGCGTTTCGTCGCCGTCCATGACGTCGTCGTGCAGCAGCGAGAAGTTGTGCACCAGTTCCACCGCCACCGCCGCAGCGACCGCGTCGGCCGGATCCCCACCGGCCGCCTCCGCCGACAAGAGCACCAACGCCGGCCGCAACGCCTTGCCGCTCGGCACCGCGCCACCCGAGCCCGATCCGTCCCACCACCCGAAGTGGTAACCGGCGATGCGCCGCATCGACTCGGGCATCCGGTCGACCGCCGCGCGCATCGCGGGCTCCCACCGGCCCCGGCTCCACGCCAGCACCTCCGGCACCGTCCTTGCCCGGGTGTCCACTGTGGTCATACGTCCCCTCCGAAGGTGAGTCTCAGCGCCCGATCTCGACGTCGTCGAGCACACCCAGCGCGTCGGGCACCAGCACCGCGGCCGAGTGGTACGCGCTGACCAGGTACGACGTCACGGCCCGGTCGTTGACGTCCATGAACCGCACGTTGAGCCCCGGCTGGTACTCGTCGGGCAGCGCCGCCGGCCGCAGCCCGATCACGCCCGCGTCCTCCTCACCCGTGCGCAGCACGAAGATCGACGTGGTGCCCTGCGGCGAGACCGGGATCTTGTCGCACGGCAGCAGCGGCACGCCGCGCCACGTCGTCACGCGCCGGCCGTCGAGCACGGCGTTCGCCGGGTACAGCCCGCGCGCGGTGCACTCGCGCCCGAACGCGGTGATCGCCTTGGGGTGGGCCAGGAAGAACCGCGACTTGCGCCGGCGGCACAGCAGCTCGTCGAGGTCGTCGGGCGTCGGCGGGCCCGAGCGGGTGGTGACCCGCTGGCCGAGGTCCGCGTTGTGCAGCAGGCCGAAGTCCGTGCTGTTCACCAGCTCGTGCTCCTGCCGCTCGCGCAACGCCTCCACGGTGAGCCGCAGCTGCTGCTCGAGCTGGTTCATCGGCTCGTTGTACAGGTCGGTCACGCGGTTGTGCGTGCGCAGGATCGTCTGCGCCACCGCGAGTTCGTACTCCCGCGGCGCCGGGTCGTAATCCACGTACGTGCCCGGCAGCGCGATCTCGCCGTCGTGCCCGGCGGACAGGTCGATGTTCGCCTCGCCGGACTTGTTGTGCGCCTTCGCCGGGCTCGCCAGCACGGACCTGATGTGCGTGCGCAGGCTTTCGACGCGCCCGTTGAGCCGCTCGAACGCCTCGGCCGGCAGCACGAGCACGATGCACCGGGTCAGCGCCTTCGCGGTGAACTCCCAGGTCCCGGCGCCGCCGCCGAGCATCGAACCGCCGAAGTGGTCGCCCGCGGTGAGCGTGCCCAGGTGCGCGTCTTCGCCGTAGGGGCCCGGCGCGGTCCGAGCCACCTTGCCGTTGGCCACCAGCACCACCGTGTCGAGCGGCGCGCCCGCCGTCACGACGGTGTCGCCCGGTTCGTACTCGCGCTGCTCGAAGCGTTCGGCCAGTGCCGCGAGCGCGTCGGCGTCGCCGAACCCGCGCAGCAGCGGCAGTTCCGCCAGCTCCGCGGGCACGACGTGCACCTGCGCGCCGGTGTTGTAGAAGCTCACCCGGCCGTCGCCGAGCGTGTAGGTGAGCCGGCGGTTGACGCGGTACGAACCGGCCGGCACCTCCACCCACGGCAGCTGCGACAGCAACCAGCGCGGGGTGATGCCGCGCATCTGCGGCAGCGACTTCGTGGTGGTGGCGAGCGTGCGGGCCGCGCGCGTGGACAGCGAAAGTGGCGCGCGCGGTTCTTCGGTGACGGTCATGCGGTTCCTCGCTTGTCAGGCTCGGGAGCGTCCGGGGTTCGCGCGTCCGCCGGTTTCGGCACGATCTTCAGCGCGCTCGTGCCGAGCCCCGTCGGCCCGAACGCCGACGGGGGCAGGGGCGCCGCGCCCGGGCGGGCACCCCCGGTCTCGGGCGGCCGCGGCGGCGTGGCCGGCGCGGACATCAGTCACCCCGTCCGATCTCGGCGTTCTCCAGCACGGCCAGCGCGTCGGGCACCAGCACGGCGGCGGAGTAGTACGCGCTCACCAGGTACGACATGATCGCCTGCTCGCTGATGCCCATGAACCGCACGTTGAGGCCCGGCTGGTACTCGTCGGGCAGGCCGGTCTGGTGCAGGCCCACGACCCCCTGCGCTTGCTCGCCCGTGCGAAGCAGCAGCACGGAGCTCGTCCGCGTGTCGGTGACGGGGATCTTGTTGCACGGCAGCACGGGCACCCCGCGCCACGCCGGCACCTGGTGCCCGCCGAGGTCGACGGCGTCGGGGTACACACCACGGCGGTTGCACTCGCGGCCGAACGCGGCGATCGTCTTCGGGTGCGCCAGGAAGACCGCGGGGTCCTTCCACACCAGGGAAAGCAGGTCGTCGAAGTCGTCGGGGGTCGGCGGCCCGGTGCGGGTCGACACGCGCTGGGCGTAGTCCGCGTTGTGCAGCAGGCCGAAGTCGCGGTTGTTGACCAGCTCGTGCTCCTGCCGTTCGCGCAGGGCTTCGACGGTCAGGCGCAGCTGTTGCTCGATCTGGTTCATCGGCTGGTTGTAGAGGTCCGCGACGCGCGAGTGCACCCGCAGCACGGTCTGGGCCACGCTCAGCTCGTACTCGCGCGGCGCGACGTCGTAGTCCACGAAGGTGCCGGGCAGCTGCGGTTCGCCGTCGTGCCCGGACGCGACGTCGATCGCCGCTTCACCGTGGTCGTTGGCGGGGCCGGCCGAACCCTCGGCGACGGCCGCGACGTGCTCGCGCAGCGAATCGGACCGGTCGAGCACGCCCTGGAACTCGCTGCGGGACAGGGAAAGCACGGTGCACGCGGTCACGGCCTTGGCCGTGTACTCCCAGATCCCGTCGGCGGTGGTGAGCACGGTGTCGCCGAAGTAGTCGCCGTCGGCGAGCGTGCCGAGCACCGTCTGGTCGCCGTACGCGCCGGTGCCGAGCTTGCTGATCTTGCCGTGCGCCACGAGGTAGACCTGGTCGGCCTGGTGGCCGAACTCCACGAGCGCGTCGCCGGGTTCGAACTCGTGCTGCACGAACCGCCCGGCCAGCTCGATCAGCACCTCCTCGTCGTCGTAGCCGCGCAGCGCGGGCAGCTCGCCCAGCTCCGGCGGGATCACGCGCACCTCGGCACCGGTGGTGGTGAAGGTGACGCGGCCGTCGCCGACGGAGTAACTCAGCCGGCGGTTGACGCGGTACGCCCCGCCCGAGACCTCGACCCACGGCAGCACCTTGAGCAGCCACCGCGTGGTGATGCCCTGCATCTGCGGAACGGACTTGGTCGTCGTCGCGAGCGTGCGGGCCGCGGCCCGGCCCAGGCTCAGTTGCGGTTGTTCCGGGTTCGCGGAGTCCACGGGGTCCGTGACGGTCACAGCGAAAACCACCCATCGTCGAATATCCAACGTGCGAAAAGTGTTCGGCACGAATTCAAGATCGTTTGCTGCGGAAATTCATTTTCAACGGCGCCGCGGGATTCAACATATCAAGCCGGCCTGCGCCGACAATCCCACGATCGGGTCACCGGAGCCGATTCACCTGTTTGCCAGAACGGGTAATCGGGCATTTCAGTTCCTGTTGTCGGCGTGTCGGTTTCGAGATGATCTTCCGGTGTCCGATTCCGGTCACCGTGGGTCGGCGGTGGTCACCCGGTTGGGAGGTTCCTGCGTAGATCTCCGGCGAATCGCAGGTGAAAGGCCTATTCAGGGCAGGTGTTCCAACGTTCAACTGCTCCGTTCCGGTGATCAATGCGACGCGAGCACGGCCACTAGAATGAACCGAAGTGCCGTCACTTGTCGCTGCCGAATCGCCTGACTAGCTTGAGCCGGGCCCGCTTCGGGAATTCGTCGAAGAATGGCGAACCGGGCGTTGATCGAGTGGGAAAGGGGTCGGATGAACGTCTACCTGACCGGGATCTTCTGGGTGGTCGGAGCGGCCGTGGCGGCCGCTGTGATCGGCTATCTGGTGCGGCGGTTCGGCTGGGACGAAGGTCGTCGTGACAACAACGACGCGGCCGGTCAGGTGTTCACCATTGTCGGCGGGCTCCACGCGGTGCTCGTCGCCTTCGTGCTGATCTCGCTGTTCGACGCGGTCGGCACGGCCCGCGACGGCTCCTACACCGAGGCCGACAGCCTCGTCTCGATGACGTGGGCCGCCGAAGCGCTGCCGGGCGACACCGGGCCGCGCGTGCAGCAGCTGGCCGAGGCGTACGCGAACACCGTGCAGCACCAGGAGTGGCCGCGGCTCGCCGACGGCGGCCAGGTCCCGCAGACGGGCTGGACGCAGCTCGACCAGCTGCGCAAGACGATCGCGGCGGCGCAGGCCGGCGACGACTGGCAGAACGACCGCAAAACCGAGGCCGCCGACGACCTGTGGCAGGTCTACCAGGCCCGGCAGGAGCGGCTCACCGACGCGGCCACCAGCGGCGTCGGCTCCGTCGTGTGGTTCGCGCTCATCCTCGGCAGCGTCATCTGCGTGCTGCTGCCCAACCTCTTCGGCGGCACGCGCATGGCGGCGCACCTGGTGATCGTGTCGACGCTGGCGGGCACGATCGCGCTGCTCGTCTACGCGATCTACCAGCTGCAGAACCCGTTCGCCGGTGGCGCGAGCATCCAGCCCGACGCGTTCACCTCGGCGTTGTCCCGGCTCGCCTGACCGCCGTGCGCGTGCCTCGATTCGTGCCGGTGGCGGCGGCCGCGGTCGCCGTGTCGGCCCTGCTCGCCGCGTCGGGCTGGCTCGCGCCGCCCGGCCGCACGCACCCGGCGGCACCCGCGTCGTGTCCCGTGCTGCAGGTCGAGAACCAGACCACGCACACGTCCTCCATCGTGCGGCTCACGCTGCCCTCGGGTGAGCGGTACGTGCTCGGCAGCGCCGCTTCGCCGATCAACGCGCTGGCCTACTCGGCGGCGCAGGGCGTGGCGTACGGCGTGACGGACCGGGCCCACGTCGTGCGCGTCGACAGCTCGGGCCGCGTAACGGATCTCGGCGAACGGCCCGGCGTCGGCGTGACCGGCGCCGTGGGTGGTGCCATGGCCGGGAACTCGTGGTACGTGCTGCGCGCCAACGACCTGTACACAGTGGACGCCGATCCGGCGAGCCCCACGTACCTCGGCCTCACCGGACGCGTGCAGCTGCGGCCCGTCGTGCTGTCCGCCGGTGTCGACGACATCGCCTACAACCCTGCGGACGGGCTGCTGTACGGCGTTTCCGGCACCGCCGCGGGCCACGGTTCGGTGGTCACGATCAACCCGCGCGACGGCCGGGTGGCTGCCGTACCCGCGCTGCGGTTCCCGCTCGCGAAGTCCTACGGCTCCGTCGTGTTCGGACCGGACCGTGCGCTCTACGCCACGGCGAACGAGATCGGGCACCGCAGCGTCACGTACCGCTTGCCGCGAGACGGATCCGGGCCGGCCGTGGAGATCAGCACGGGTCCGGACCTCATCAGCTCCGACGCGGCGGGGTGCCTCGCCGCCGCGGCTCCGCCGCCACCGCCGCCACCACCTCCGTCTCCGTCGTCTCGTGCGCCGTCGCCGAGTTCCGTGAGACCCGCGCCGTCGCAGGCGGTCGCGCCGCCGCGGCAAGTGGTTGACCAACCGCCGTCCGTGACCGCGACTCCGGCGACGGCGCCGCCGGATCCCGTCGCCGCGCCGCCTTCCGCGCCGCCGCCGGCGAAATTTCGCCCGGCTCCGACGCCCGAACCGGTGGCCGACGCCGGTGAGCGCGTGGAGAAACAGCGCAGGTGGGGCCTCACCGCGCTGCTCCTCATCATCGGCGGCGGAGCGGCTGCCGCGCGGATGAGGCGTGGCCGTTAACGCGGGCGTCGCCTCGATGACGGGCGTTGTCCAACTCCGGTAACCAGACTCCTCCTCCGGCGCCGGATGACGCCGGAGGAGGAGGAAACGGATGAAGCGCGTGAGAACAGTGGTCGCCGCGGGGATTCTCGCCCTGCCGCTGGTGGCCACCGGCACGGCGTCGGCGCACGGCGGTGACCACACCGCGTTCGCCGCCCGCGACGACCACTACGGGACGCGAGCCGGCCAGCCGCTGCAGGTGCACGGCGACGGGGTCCTCGGCAACGACGGGCCCGGCGGCGGCGCCATCGTGCGGCACACCACGCCCGCGCACGGTTCACTGGCCCTCAACCCCGACGGGACGTTCCGCTACACGCCCGCCGCCGGTTTCCACGGCCGCGACTCCTTCACCTACTCGGTGTCGGACGCGGTCCAGCTCTACCCGACCGACCTGCCGCCGCTCGCGACCATCGGCGGCGTGAAGATCACCGGTGGCGCCTACGGTTCCGCGCTCACGCCGGTGCCGGGTTCGCGCGACGAGTTCTACGGGCTCACCGACCGCGGGCCGAACGTCGACGCGCCGGACGGGTCCAAGGTGGAGCCGTTGCCGGACTTCGACCCGGCCATCGGCAAGTTCCGCCTCAAGAACGGCAAGGCCGTGCTCGAGAAGCGGATCCCGCTGCGCGCCAACGACGGTTCGCCCTACAACGGGCAGGTCAGCACCGCCGCCGACACCGGCGAGAAGATCGTGGGTCTCGACGGCAAGCCGTTGCCCGCCACGCCGAACGGCTACGACTCGGAGGGGCTGGTCGCCGAGCGCGACGGCACGTTCTGGGTGTCCGATGAGTACGGTCCGTTCATCACGCACTTCCGCGCCGACGGCCGCGCGATCGAGCGGCTCTCGCCGTTCGACGGCACGCTGCCGAGCGAGCTGAAGTACCGCGTGCCGAACAAGGGCATGGAGGGCCTCGCGCTCACGCCCGACGGCCGCACGCTCGTCGGGATCATGCAGTCGGCGCTGCAGCAGCCGGACCTCACCAAGAAGCCCGGCAACGTGACCACGCTGCGGATCGTGACCGTCGACCTCAAGACCCGCGCGACGCACGAGTACCTCTACCTGCTCGACGACCCGGACGACACGGGCACGGCCGTCAGCGAGATCACCGCGCTGTCGGCGACGAAGTTCCTCGTGGACGAACGCGATGGCGACTTCGAACCGGGCGCGTTCAAGAAGCTCTACCAGATCGACCTCACGGGTGCGACGGACGTCGGCCCCAAGGCGAACGTCTCGGGTGCTTCGTACGACGCGGTCAAGGGCGGCCTGCTCGTCGGCGACGACCAGCAGAGCATCGACGCCTACGTCGGCAAGGACACCACCGACGAAGCCACCGCGGACCTCGCGAAGGTGGGCATCAAGCCGGTGTCGAAGAAGCTGTTCCTCGACCTCGGCGCGCTGGTCACCGGGTTCGACCCGGCCGGTGGCTTCTTCGGTCACGACAAGGTGGAGGGCGTCGCGACCACCGACGGCGGCCGCACCGTGGTGGTCAGCAACGACAACGACTTCGGCATCGACGGCCTGACCAACACCGAGCCGCCGTACGCGCTCCACGCCAAGACGCTGCCGAACGGGCAGCAGGACGACGGGGAGTACCTGAAGATCGACCTGGCGAAGCTGCCGGCCCGCACCACGACGGCGACGGTCACGATCGACGTCCGCTGAGTGCTGTCCGAAACGGCCGGGGTTCCCCGGGGGACCCCGGCCGTTGTCAGTACTTGAACTGGTCGACGTTGTTCTGCGTGATCAGCAGCGGGTCGCCGAGCAGCAGGGTCCTCGCGCGCTGGTCGTACTTCACCGCCGGAAGTTCGGGGCTCACGTTGTTGCTGGGGGAGAAGCCACGGCCTTCGGCGAGCTGCTGCGCCGTCCACGCGGTGAGGTAGCCCAGGGATTCGACGTTCCACAGCACCGAAGCCGTGCACGAACCGTCGAGCAGGTACGGCTTCATCGTCTGCGGTGTGCCCGTGCCGACGGTGTACACGCGGCCGATCTTCTGCTGGTCGCGCACGGCTTGCGCGACACCCGGCGCCGACGTGGTGCACTCGCCGATCAGGCCCGTCAGGTCCGGGTGGCGGTCGAGGACTTGCTTGGCGAGTTCCGTCGCGGTGGTCGTGTCTTCGCCGGCGTACACGGTTTCCACGATCTGCGCCTTCGGGTAGCGCTGCGCGGTGTAGGACTTCTCGACGTCGATCCACGCGTTGAGGTTTGCCGCGGTCTCCCCGCACGAAACGATGGCGAACTTGCCGGCGCCGCCCGTTTTCGCCATGAGCGAGTCGACGAGCGCGGTACCGACGCCTTCGGGGGAGGCCTGGCTCACGAACACCTCGCGTTGCGACCGCGGCGCGTCGGTGTCGGTGGTGAGCACGTGGACACCCCGGGCGCGGGCGTCGGCGATCGCGGGCGCGAGCGCGGCGGGATCGTTGGGCGCCACGGCGATCACGTCGAAGTGCTGCGCCACGAGGTCGCGCACGATCGCCGTCTGGGCGGCCGGGTCGACCGTCGCGGGGCCCTTCGTGAGCCACTGCGCGCCCAGCTGCTTGGCGGCTGCCATCCCGCCCGCGTTCATGGCGTCGTAGTACGCGAGGCCGGCGACCTTGGGCACGAAGGCGATCTTGATCGGGCCGTCGTCGGCCGCCGTGGTGCGGACCTCCGACGAGCAGCTGCCGAGGCCCGTCACCGCGCTGATCAGCAGCGCGACGCCCAGGACGAGCGTCTTGGACGGCCTTCGCATCCCCACCATTCCTTCGGTTTCACGGTCTGCGCACCGCCGGGCGACCTGGAGCGAACGTAAGGGAGACTGCTCACAGGGGTCAACCGGTCGTGTGCAAAGGGTTACTGAAGTGAGCTCAACCGGATGGCGCAGTCACCTGGTACCCGTTCGGGGTATGTCGCTAGGCTGATGACGATGAGGCGCTCACCCCGCGGGTTCGCGGTCCCGGTTCCGGCGCGCTGGCTGCTGCTCGGCGCGCTGGTGTTCGGGGTGCTCGTGATGCACCACGTGCCGGCGCCGCACGGGGGCGGGATGTCCGGCGAGCCGGGGATGTCGGCGAGTCCGGCCGGGCGCGTCGTACCCGTGCCGGTGAGTCCGGCCGGGGTGGTGGCGAGTGCCGGGTTCGCCGTGGCGACGGTGTCCGCCGCGGACTCGCCGGTGGTGTCGCCGGCTCCCAGCGATGGTGGCCACGGGATGCTGCACCTGTGCCTGGCGGTGCTGCTGGCCGCGGCGGGTGTCGCGCTCGTGGTGGCGTGGCTCGGCCGGTGCCGCGACGGGGTGCCGCCGGGGCCGGATCACCGTGGGATCGCCGGGTTCGCGCGGGCGCCGCCGCCACGGACGGGCCGGGAAGTGCTCACCGCCTCCTGCGTGCTGCGGATCTGATCGGACACGAACGTCTCGTGTCTCGGATCCGTCATCCCCAGTGAGGAAAGAAACATCATGAATCGCACCATCCTGGCGGGCTTCGTGCTGCCCGCTTTCGCCGCCGTCGTCGTCGGGTGCTCGGCGTCCGAACCGGCGGTGCCGCCGCCCGTCCACAACGCGGCGGACGTCACGTTCGCGCAGGACATGATCCCGCACCACGAGCAGGCCGTGGCGATGGCCGCGCCCGCGCCCCGGCACACCGGTGACCGGCGCGTGCTCGCGCTGGCGAAGCAGATCCAGCAGGCGCAGCAGCCCGAAATCGACCAGCTCACCGCGTGGCTGCGGGAGTGGGGTGCGCCGTCCGGGATGGCGCACGGGTCGCCCGGTGACATGAAGATGCCGGGCCTGGTCGACCCGGCCGGCCTCGATCGGCTGCGCGGCGGCGCGTACGACCGTGAGTGGCTCGAGTTGATGATCGAACACCACGCCGGTGCCGTCGAGATGGCGCGCACCGAGCTGGCGCAGGGGAGCGCTGCGGAAGCGAAGGCGATGGCCCGGCGGATCGTCGACACGCAGCAGGCGGAGATCGCGTCGATGAAGGCGATCCTCGGTGATTGATACCCCGAGGGGGTATAGTGGGCGGCATGACCGAACACCAGCACGGAGCGCCCTGGTCCACCGCGATCCAGGCGACGCTGCACTGCCTCACCGGGTGTGCCATCGGTGAGGTGCTCGGCATGGTTCTCGGCACCGCGTTCGGGCTGCACAACGCGGCCACAGTGGTGCTGTCGATCGTGCTCGCGTTCGTCTTCGGCTACGGCCTGACGATGCGCGGTGTCCTGAAGTCCGGCCTGACGCTCGCCGCGGCGTTCAAGGTCGCGCTGGCCGCCGACACCGTGTCGATCGCGGTGATGGAGATCGTCGACAACTTCGTGGTCGTGGCCGTCCCGGGTGCACTGGACGCCGGGCTGACGAGTGCGTTGTTCTGGCTGTCGCTGGTCTTCTCACTCGCCGTGGCGTTCGTCGTCACGGTGCCGGTGAACAAGTGGATGATCGGCCGCGGCAAGGGGCACGCCGTCGTCCACGCGCACCACCACTGAGCGGTCCGGAGCGGTTCTCGTTGTCACGCGGGAGCCGCTCCGGCCGCGGAAATGCGAATTCACATCCTTGAACAATTCACGGTTGTGAATGCTCGCTTCGGCGGGTGTACAAGGTCAGGACGGTCGTGTAAAACTCAGTCGACCTTCCGGTGATGCATTTCCCCACATGTGAAATGGCGGGCACTCGTGAGCGTTTCCCGGCGTACTCTGCTGACCACCGCGGCCGGTGCCGCGGTGGCGGCGACGGCAACCAGCACCGTTCCGGCGGCGGCCTCCGACCAGGGAGTCTCCGGTCAAACCGCGGTGTTCCGCTCAGCGGCAGACTACGCGGTGAAGAAGCTGCGCGCGGTCGCGCCGGGCGTCACCGCGTTTCCGACCGGGACCAAGTTCGAGAAATGGGCCTTTTCCCAGAATGGTGACTGGGTCGGCGGATTCTGGCCCGGCGCGCTCTGGATGGCGCACCTCTACACGGGTGACGAACAATTCCGCGACCTCGCTCTGGCCTCGGCCGACAAACTCGCGCCGCGCCAGACCGACACCTCCACCCACGACCTCGGTTTTCTCTTCTACCCGTCGTGGGTCACCGCCTGGCGCCTCACCGGCGACGACAAGTGGCGCGCCGGTGCGCTGCAGGCCGCGGCGTCGCTGATCAAGCGCTACAACGCGAAGGGCCACTTCATCCGGGCGTGGGGCGCGCTGACCGACCCGAAGGACGCGGGCCGGATCATCATGGACACGATCATGAACCTCGACCTGCTCGACTTCGCGACCCGGCAGACGGGTGACGGCCAGTACCTCGACATCGCCGTCGAGCACGCCAAAACGGCCCAGCGCGTGTTCGTCCGCCCCGACGGCTCCACGCCCCACGTCTTCGACTTCGACCCGGCCACCGGCGCCGAACTCGGCCCCGGCACGGTGCAGGGCTACAGCGCGAGTTCGTGCTGGTCGCGCGGGCAGTCGTGGGGCATCTACGGCTTCACCACCATGTACCGCCGCACCGGCGACCGCTCCTTCCTGACCACCGCGCGGCGCCTGTCGGACTTCGCGCTGGGGGCTCTGACGCCGGACAACGTGCCCGTGTGGGACTACCTGGCCCCGCAGGCGCCGAACGACGTCAAGGACGCCTCCGCCGGCGTCGTGATGGCGTGCGGGCTCCTGGACCTGGCCGAGGTTTCGGGCCAGTCGCACTACCGCGTCGCGGGCTTGCGCCTGCTGGAGGCCACGGCTCGGACGTGCCTCACCACCCGTTCGACGAGGGCCGATGCGGTGGTCGCCCGCTGCACCCGCAACCGGCCGGCCGAGGACGGCGTCGAGATTTCGTTGCCGTACGCGGATTACTACCTGCTGGAAGGGATCCTCCGGGTGTTGAAGCCGCGGGAACTGGACCGGGCGATCGACTTGTCGAGCCGCTGAGCCCGGGCTCCCGCCCGTTCCGTGCCGCTAGGTTGACGGGATGGGGTGGAACCTGGGCGAGCTCATCGCGAAGTACGACGTGCCGGGCGCTCAGGTCGCCGTGCTGGCCGACGGGGAGATCCACGACGAGGCCGCGGGTGTGCTGAGCCTGCACACCCGGGTCGAGACCACGGCCGACTCGGTGTTCAAGATCGGCTCGATCACCAAGATCTGGACGGCGACGTTGATCCGGCAACTGGTGAACGAAGGTGGCCTGGACCTCGACCGTCCGGTTCGCGACTACGTGCCCGGCTTCCGGCTCGGCGACCCGGCCGCCACCGAGGCCCTGACCACCCGCCACCTGCTCACCCACACCGGCGGCATCGACGGCAACCACCTCACCGACACCGGTCGCAACGACGACGCGATCGAGAAGTTCGTCGCCACGCTCGCCGGCGCGGAGCACCTGCTCCCGCCGGGCACCCTGTTCTCCTACTCCAACAGCGGGTACGTGGTGCTCGGCCGGCTCGTGGAAGTGTTGCGCGGCAAGCCCTTCCACGACGTGCTGCGCGAGCGTCTCGTGACCCCGCTGGGCCTGTCCACCGTCGCCACCACCACGTACGAGGCGATCCTGCACCGGGCGGCGGTCGGCCACGTCGAGTCCGGCGGGGAGCTCGTGCCCACGAAAAGCTGGGCGGTGCGCTACTTCTCCACGCCCAGCGGCTCCCACCTCGCGATGAGCGCCCGCGACCTCCTGGCGTTCGTCCGCCTGCACCTCACCGACCACACCCTCGCCGCCCTGCGCGCCCCCCAGCTCGACTCCGTCCCCGACTTCGGCGGCGGCATCCTCGGCTGGGGCCTCGGCTGGATGCTCTACAGCGACGGCGTCGTCGGCCACACCGGCGTCTCCAAGGGGCAGAAGGCCTTCCTGCGCGTCGCCCCGTCGGCCGGCGTGGCGGTGGCCGTGCTGACCAACAGTTCGGGCGCGGAGCCACTGGCGTACGAAATCTTCGGCACCGTGCTCCGCGACCTCGCCGGCGTCGAGACGGCGCCACTGCCGATCCCACCCGCGAATCCCGCTCCCCTCGACGCGGACCGCATGTGCGGCACCTATCGCACCACCTTGTACGACCTCACCCTCACCGTCGAGGGCGGCCGCGCGTTCCTCACCCGCCGCCCCCGCACCGAACTCGCGAAGTCCTTCCTGGGCAAGCCGGAGGACCGCGTCGAGGTCGTCCGCCTCAACGACAGCGCGATCATCACCACCGCCCCGAAGCCCGCCGCCCACCAGGTCCTGTCCCTCCTCGGCTCGGACGGGTACGGCCGCGCCCGTTACCTCCACAACGGCGCCGTCGCGTACCGGATCACCTGACCCCCGCCGCGTGCGGGCCGGCGCAGGCCAGGGAAAAGCCCCGGGACCAGTCCCCGGCGCCGCGCGTACGGTCCGGCGCATGCAGCGACTCGCGGTGGCTCTTGTGCTGGTGTTGATGGGCGTAGCCGCCTGCGGCTCGCCTGATCGGCCGACGAGTCCGGCGAAGCCTTCGACGCCGGTCACACCGCCGGCCGCGCACTCGACCGCGCCGACGAAGCCCACGATCTCCAGCCTGGCAGCTCATCCTTGCCAGGCACTGACCCACGAGGACACCGTTCGGCTGAACGTGGTCATCCAGGGCGAGGAAGTCCCGGACCCGAGCGGCAAGACGTGCGAATGGGGTGCGCTGGGCGGACTGGTCGGCTTCGTTGCGTACCCGACTACCGACAAGACCCGCGACCAGGATCTCGGGCACCTCACCGTCAGCACGATCGCGGGGCACCGCGCGCTGCTGGGCCAGGCCACCCACGGCCGGGACACCGGCTACCTGATCTTCGTGATGACCGGCCCGGGGCAGTCGATCAAACTCGACGCGGTCAGTTTCGGCCCGGGCGCCCCCGGGCCCGACGCGCTCACCGTCGGGAAGAACTTCGCCGCGGCGATCGTCCGCCGGTTGAGCTAGCCGCGGGTCTCCCGGTCCGCGTCAGGAATCCTTGCGCCCCACCAGGTGGAAGATCCGGCTGAGTTGCCGGTAGGGGTCGCGGCGGCCCGCTTCGAGCTCGACGGCCGCGGCGGCGGCGACTTGGGCGGTGTTGTCCGGATCGAGGTCGGCGCCGCTGAGGTCGAGCCAGTCGACGAAGTGCCAGACGCCGTACCACTGCAGCGGGGTGACGCCGCGGTCGGTGAGTTCGGCGCTGAGGTCTTCGACGGTGTCGCCGTGGGTGGGGAGGCCGAGGACGCCGATTTCGCTCGTCGCGTCGAAGGAGGCGAGGGCGTCGGCCCAGCGGCGTTCCAGTGCGGGGCGCACGGCGGACGCGTGGGCGTTGCCGGCCATGATCGAGACGAGGCCGCCGGGCGCGGCGCAGGCGCAGAGCTGGTCGAGCACCTCGGAAGGGTCCTCCAGGTACCCCAGGACGCCGTGGCACAGAACGGCGTCGAACACACCCGAAACCGCCTTCGACGCGTGTTCGCCGTCCGACTGCACGAACGTCACGCGGTTCTGCAACGCGGCCGGAAGCCGTTGGCGCGCCTTGTTCAGCATGCCCGCCGACGGGTCGAGCAGCGTCACGTCGTACCCCGCCTGAGCCAGCGGGAACGACTGGTGCCCCGCGCCGCCGCCGACGTCCAGGATCGTGGCCGGCGGAGCGGGCAGGTGGTCGAGCAGCTGCTGGTGGATCACGTACGTCCGCACGCGTCCCTTCACGGTGGCGTACGCGCCGTCCGCGAATCTGTCGGCCAAGCCGGCCCAGGTGTCATCGGCCATGCCCCGAAGTTAGCAGTCAGTCACTGATAACTTGGGCACGTGAGGATGAGCGGGTCGGAACGGCGGGCCCAGGTCCTGGCCATCGCCGCGGGTGAGTTCGGCGAGCACGGGCTCCACGGCGCGTCGGTCGAGTCGATCGCGCACGAGGCGGGCATCACCCAGGCCTACGTGTTCCGGATGTTCGGCACCAAGAAGGCCCTGTTCCTGGAGCTCGTGGGCGCGGCGTTCGACCGCTTCAGCGACGGCATGGCCGAAGCCGCCGCCGACACGGGCGGCCGCGAAGCGCTGACGCGCATGGGCGCCCGGTACCACGAATCCCTCGCGGACCGCACCACGCTCAAACTGCAACTGCAGGGCTTCGCCGCCTGCGGCGACGACGAGGTCCGCGAACTGGTCCGCGCCCGCGTCGCCCGCATGTGGAACACGGTCGCCGACACGACAGGCCTCGACGCCGTGACGGTCAAATCGTTCCTCGCCTTCGGCGCTCTCCTGAACAGCGCCGCCGCGCTCGGGGCCGACGACGTGGCCGAGCCGTGGGCGGAGGGCGTGCGCACCCGCATCCGGCCGGGCCTGTTCGAGCACATCACGGCTGACACGAACCGCTGACTGAGCACTGCGGCACACTGCCGGATAACGCAGGCGCGCTTGGGACGTCGACGGTGTCGCCGACGTGCGAGGCTGACGGCGCGCGTTCGCTGACTCAGCACTCCGGCGCTTTGCTGGGGGCGGCACCCGATGGCGCCGCCCGCTCCGGCCTGACGATCGAGCACATCACAGCTGACACGAACCGCTGACTCAGCACTCCGGCATACTGCCGGATAACGCAGGCGCGCTTGGGACGTCGACGGTGTCGCCGAAGAGCGGGACCGGCAGCGCCTCCGCTGACTCACCACCCCGGCGCCTCGCGGGGCCGCGCCCGATGGCTTCGCCCGCTCCGGGCCGGCGATAGAGCACATCACGGCCGACACGAACCGCTGACTGAGCACTCCGGCACACTGCCGGATAACGCAGGCGCGCTTGCGATGGAGACGGCGTCGCCGAAGAGCGGGACCGGCAGCGCCTCCGCTGACTCACCACCCCGGCGCCTCGCGGGGCCGCGCCCGATGGCTTCGCCCGCTCCGGGCCGACGGATCGAGCACATCACGGCCGACACGAACCGCTGACTCAGCACTCCGGCACGTCGCCCGGGTGCTGGAGCCACGCGTCCGCCCCGTACTCGTCCGGGCCCAGCCGGACCCAGCGCGCGCTGCCGTCCACGGTCTCGCCGGGGACCCAGCACTCCACGGGCACGCGGGCGTAGTTCGCCGCCAGGCCGGTCACCGCGGCCGACGTGCTCGGGCTCGCGCGCAGGGTCAGCGGCGCGCCCGCCGTGGTCACCGCGCCCCACACCGCCGCCGGGCCCGTCCACAGGAAGGTCACGTCCACCCACGAGCTGCCGGTCAGCCCGAGGCCGTCCCACAGCACGCCGTCGGCGAGGTCGAGGCCGGCGGGGTTCTTGACGACGCGGCCGCGCGCGTCCTTGCCGCCGTTGAAGCCGTCCTGGAACGCCGCCTGTGCTTCCGGAACGCCTTGCGGCAGCGTCGGGAACGTGGCCCGCGAAGCCGGCGGGTTCCAGTAGTCGTCGTGCGTGTTCCACGGGCCCACGTCCCACACGGGGGCGTACTCGCAGCGGGTGTCGTCGGTGCGGCACACCTTCACCGTGTACGTGCCGCTTCCCTGGCGCGACACGGATTTCGTCGACGGCAACGCCACGAAGTGGTCCCGGCTCGCGATCACGTGGCCGTTGGCCGTCGTGCCGCCGACGAGGCCCTCGCGCGTCGCGTAGATCCGGTACGTCGAGGGCACGGTGTCCACAGCGGACCGAGCCGGCCCGCTCCGCACGAGCGGCGCCACCCCGTCCACCGTGGACGGATCCACCCGCACCATCCGCGTTTCCTCCCACCACGAAGGGTCCCGCCGGGATCTTCGTCCCGGCGGGACCCTTCGTGGTGGCAAGCGGCGCCGCGCGGATGGGGGTCAGGCTGACACGATCCGTGGACCCCCACCCGTGGACTCGGCGGACTCCAGCCTCGTCTCGAGCTCCGACTGCTGCGGCCGCGCCGAAAGCTCCCGCCAGATCGCCAGCGCCCGCTCCGAGTACGTGCGCGAACGCTCCGGCTGGCTGAGCGCGGAGTGCAGCTCACCCAGCAGCTGCGAAACCTCGGCCTCCGAACGGCGGTCGCCGTTGCGGCGGTGCACGCTCAGCGAGTTGACCAGCAGCAGCTGCGCGTGCGCGAAATCGCCGCTGGCCAGGCAGAGCTCACCGAGGTTCTGGTTGGCGTACCCGACGCAGTGGTCGTCGCCCAGGTCGGTGAACACGGCGATCGCGCGCGTCACGTGCTCGCGCGCCGGCCCGAGGTTGCCCTCGTGCTGGTGCAGCAGGCCGAGCCGCTGCAGCGCGTGGGCCTCGCGGTGCCGGTCGCCGATGGCCGCGGCCAGTTCGAGCGCGTCGGTGAACCACCGCTTGGCCGGCGCGTAGCACTTCTGCGCCATCCACACCGCGCCCACGGCGATCCGGATCACCGCCTCACCGTGCGGGTCGCCGGCCTCGGCGAAGAGCTCCGACGCCTCGTGACAGCGCTTGAGCGCGAGGTCGTTGTCGCCCTGGATCCGCAGGATCGTGCCGAGCCCGGCCAGCGCCACGCCGGTGCCCTGGGCGTCGTCGACGCGCTCGTAGAGCTCGCGCGCAGCGTCGAACGCCACGAACGCATCGGCGTAGCTGTCCTGGTACAGGTGGATCTGCCCCAGGTTGCGCTGGATGATCGCCTCGCCGCGCACGGCCCCCGCGCGCCGGGCCGCCACCAGCGCCACCGCGTGGGTGGCGTGCCAGTCGTCCTGGTGCCCGCGCAGGTCGAAGTACGGCGTGAACGCGGCCGTGAGCTGCCAGGCCAGGTCGTCGAGACCCAGCTGCGCGGCCAGCGTCACCGCGGCGACGCCCGAGCGGCGTTCCGCGGCGAACCACGCGGCCGGGTCGGCCAGCAGTTCGCCGGTCCCGTCCGGCGGTTCCGGGTACGGCACGGCGGGGTCGCGGTACTGCCCGAAGAAGTGGATCGGCATCCGCTCGGCCGCCGTGACGGCCAGCGCCAGGTACCCCTCCAGCACTCGCCGCACCGCCTGCCGCGTCTTCCCCGGCGCGTCCCGCTCCGCCAGCTCAGCCGCGTACACGCGCAGGAGGTCGTGGAGCCGGTAGCGCGGCTGGCCGGTGGCGTCGGACGCGACGAGCTCCACGAGGTGGGCGTCGACGAGCACGTCGAGCACGTCGTCGGCCGAGGGCCGGCCCAGCGCGGCCGCGACCACCCACGCCGGGAACTGCAGCGGCCCCAGCGCTCCGAGCCGGCGGAACGCCGCGGCCGCTGACATCGGCAGCAGGTCGTAGGACAGCGTCACGCTCGCCCGCACGGCGAGGTCGCCGACGCGCAGCTCGTCGAGCCGGCGCCGCTCGTCGTGCAGCCGGTCGGCCAGGATCCGCAGCGACCAGCTGGGCCGGTTGGTCAGCTTCGCCCCGGCGACGCGGATCGCGAGCGGCAGGTGCCCGCACTGGCGCAGGATCGCCGCCGCGTTGTCGGGTTCGGCCGCCACCCGCTCCGCGCCGACGATGCCCTCCAGCAGCCGCGCCGCTTCCGGCTCGGGCAGGAGGTCGACGTCGACCGGCACCGCGCCGTCGAGGTCGGGCAGGCGCACGCGGCTGGTCACGAGCACCGTGCACGCGCCCGTGCCCGGCAGCAGCGGACGCACCTGCGCGGCACTGCCCGCGTCGTCGAGCACCACGCACATGCGCTTGCCGGCCAGGCGCGAGCGCAGCAGCGCCGAGCGTTCCGGCAGGTCGCGCGGCAGCCCGGCGTCCGGGATGCCGAGTGCGCGCAGCAGCTCGGCCAGCACGCCCATCGGCGCCCGCGGCGACGACGACGTGCCGGCGAGGTCGACGTGGAGCTGCCCGTCGGCGAACGCGTCGCGCACCGCGTGGGCCACGCGGACCGCGATCGCGGACTTGCCGACGCCCGGCGCGCCCGACAGCACGACCACCGTCGGCTTGCCCGTCTCGCCGTGCTCGCGCAGCCGCGTGACCAGCTGGTCGACCACGTCGTCGCGGCCGGTGAAGTCCGGCAGGTCCAGCGGCAGCTGGCAGATCGGCAGGTCGGTCGCCGGCCGGGCCACGGGCGGGCCGACGGGCACGACCGGCACGGCGGTTTCCGGCGCCACGAGCGTCGCCCGCAGTTCCCGCAGCCGCGGGCCGGGTCTGGCGCCGAGTTCCTCTTCGAGCGTGCGCTCGGCCAGCTCGTAGGCCTCGACCGCCTCGGCGATCCGGCCCCCGTCGCGCAACGCCGTGACCAGCTGCTGCCACAACTGTTCGCGCAACGGGTGCTCGGTGACGAGGCCGCGCAGCTCGGCGATCGCCTCGCCGTGGCGGCCCAGTTGGAGCCGCGCTTTCAGCCGCTGCTCCTGCACCGCCAGCCGCAGCTCGGTCAGCCGCGCGATCGTGGCACCCCAGCTGTGGTCGTGCGGCAGGCCTTCGAGCACTTCGCCGCGCCAGAGCGCGTCGGCTTTGTCGAGCAGCGCGAGCGCCGATTCCGCGGCACCGCGTTCGAACGCATTCCGCGCTTCGGCGGCGTGTTTGCTGAAAACGACGTGATCGAGTTCTTCGTCCGCGGCCGAGAGCAGGTATCCCGACGCGCGACTGCTGATTCGGTCGCCCAGCTCGGGCGCCGTCTCCGCGAGCCGGCGGCGGAGGGAGTGGACGTAGGTGCGGATGTTGGCTGCCGCGGAACGAGGTGCTGCACTCGGCCACAAGACTTCGACCAGCACTTCGGTGGACACCACGACGTTCGGCTGCAAAGCCAGCGCGGCCAGCAGCAACCTCGGCTTCGGCCCGCCCAGTGGGACGGCCCGGCCTTCAGCAACGACCTCCAGCGGCCCGAGAATCCGGAACGCGAGCGAAGTCAACAATTTACCCGCCTGAGCGGCAAGGTCCCCATGACCGGGCATGCTAGGAGCGTCCGTGGCGGTTAGCTAGATCCATTCGGCCGCTGAACGCCCCCGAAATGCGATTTGTACGGGTCGTGTACAACGCCTCGACACGCTATGGCCATGAAGCGTTCGAAGCTCCGGCGCCTCGCCGGTTTCGGGGTCGTCCTGGCCGCGGTGGGCGGGTTCGCGCTCACCGCGGCGGTGCCCGCGTCCGCCACCGTCCCCGGCAAGGTCCAGACCGCCGGTGACCCGCTCAACGTCCGCCGCGCGCCCAACACCGCGGCCACGGCGGTAAAAACGGTCGCGAACGGTGCGACCGTCAACATCGAGTGCCAGACGACGGGCAATTCCGTGACCGGCCCGCTCGGCACCACCACCATCTGGGACTACGTACCGGCTCTCGGCGGGTACGTGTCCGACGGCTACGTGCAGACCGGGTCCGACGGCCGCGTCGCCCCCGACTGCGGCACCGGCACGGGCAGCGCGCAGTGCGCCGCGTCGTGCGCCGCCGAAGGGGTGTTCCGCTCGTCGGACGCGCACTTCGTCGCCTACGACACCAACGCCGACGGCAGTTCCGGGGTCGTGCAGTACTGGCTCGCCGACGGCTCGGGCCGGTACTACGTCTGGGCTTCCGGCGGCAACGGCACGTCGGTGGACCAGGCCGCACCCGTCGCGAAGGGCAAGTGGGTGTTCTACAAGGTCTGCACGGGCCACCACACCTCGCCGCCGACCTTCGCTGGGTGCAGTGCCGGCCTCACCGACTTCGCAGCCTGACACTTGTACTCCCCGAAAGGAACCTTGCCATGGGCCAGGTGAACCGGCGCTCGGTGCTGCTGGGCGGACTCGCCGCCGTGACCGCCGCCGCGACCACGACGGCGCTGCCCTCGTGGGCCACCGCGCGCACCGCGATCGCCGCACCGCCGATCCACGACCCGTTCCAGCTCGGCATCGCCTCGGGCGACCCGCTGCCGGACAGCGTCGTGCTGTGGACGCGGCTCGCGCCCGCGCCGCTCAACGCCGACGGGTTCGGCGGGATGCCGGACGCGACGTACGTCGTGGATTGGGAGCTCGCGAACGACGAAGCGTTCTCCTCGATCGTCCAGAGCGGATCGGTCGACGCCGTGCGCGCCTCGGCGCACAGTGTCCACATCGAACCGACGGGGCTCGAGCCGGCGCGCGAGTACTTCTACCGGTTCAAGGCCGGTGGCTACGTTTCGCCCGTCGGCCGTACGCGCACCGCTCCGGCCGCCGGCGCGGCCGTGAACCAGCTGAAGTACTGCTTCACCTCTTGCCAGCACTGGGAAGAGGGCTGGTACCACTCGTACAAGGGCGTGGTGCGCGACGACCCGGACCTCGTGCTGTTCCTCGGTGACTACATCTACGAAAAGCCGTCCGGGCGCAAGAAAGCGGAACTCAACCCGCGCAAGCTCGCCGTGCCTTCGGACACCACCACGCTCGCGCTCTACCGCGCGCGCCACGGCCAGCACAAGACCGATGTGGACCTCCAGGCCGCGCACGCGCTCGCGCCCTGGATGGTCGTGTTCGACGACCACGAGGTGATGAACAACTGGAACAGCACCACGAGCCCCGCGTCGACCGCGCGCAAGGGCTACGGGTTCCAGGCGTTCTACGAGCACATGCCGATCCGGTCCACGGCCAAGCCCAGCGGCGCGTCGATCCAGCTGTACCGCCAGTTCCTGTGGGGCAACCTGGCGCGCTTCCACATGATGGACACGCGCCAGTTCCGCAACTCGCAGGTGAGCGGCACGGCGTGCGGGCCCTACCGCGACACCTCGCGCACCATCACCGGCACGGCGCAGGAGCAGTGGCTGCTCAAGGCGTTCGAATCGCACCCGGCCACGTGGGACTTCCTGGGCCAGCAGGTGTTCTTCGCCCAGCGCGACGGCGACGGCGACTCGGCCACCTGCGAGAGCCCCGACTCGTGGAACGGTTACGCGGCCTCGCGCGACCGCATCACGCAGGGCTGGATCGACCGCGGGGTGCCGAACCCGGTCGTGCTCACCGGTGACGTGCACCGCCACTGGGCGGCCGACCTGCGCAAGGACTACTTCGACCACAGCGACCCGATCGTCGGCTCGGAGCTGGTGACCACTTCGGTCACGTCCAACAGCGACGACGCGGCGCCGCCGAGCGCCGCGTGGCTCGCGAACAACCCACACATCAAGTACTGCAAGGGCGAACGCGGGTACGTGCGCGTCACCGCGACGCCGGCGCAGCTGCTGGCGGACTTCGTGGTCGTGTCGGACACGAGCGTGAACGACCCGGCGCAGCTCGTGATCAAAACCGACAAGAGTTTCGTGGTCACCGCGGGTTCGAAGGGCCTGCAAGCGGTCTGATCACCCGGGCGGCCGAAGCACCCGAC
Organism: Amycolatopsis sp. NPDC051903; assembly: GCF_044452505.1. Lineage (NCBI taxonomy): Bacteria > Bacillati > Actinomycetota > Actinomycetes > Pseudonocardiales > Pseudonocardiaceae > Amycolatopsis > Amycolatopsis sp. NPDC051903. The sequence continues at coordinate 100,876 of NZ_JBITBT010000008.1, forward strand.
GGAAGTAGGTGGTGCTCGGCCGCCCGGCGTGCTCCGTGTTACCACTCTGCGGAACACGAAACCCGGACTTTCCTCGCATCCAAGGATATTCCACTCGAAACAGTGTGGACGAACCGGACTTCTCCTTGGCCCGCCACGGAAGATCGATCCGGCGGGCGAGATAACAGTTGCGAACCGGCGTGGGCGACGCTTCCCCGGCGGCGGGCGCGGACCTAGTCTCAGGCCGGACGTTCGCGGCCTGGGGTCCGCGATTCACGAGGGAGTTGCCTGTGCGAAGAAGTCTTACCGTGTTCCTCTCGCTGGCGGTGGCGGGTGGTCTCGCGGCCACCACGCCGGCGGTGGCGTCGGCCCAGGGGCGGGCCGACATCCCCCAGTCGCACCCGCTCTGGGCGAACCCCGGGGCCAAGGTCGCCGACACCGCGCCGGCTTCTCAGCTGGACTTCCGCGTCTACCTGAACCAGCGCGACGAAGCCGGTGCCGAAGCCGCGGCCGCGGGTGTGTCGGACCCGCAGTCGAAGAGCTACAAGCAGTACCTGTCGCCGGAACAGGTGCGTGACCGCTTCGCCGCGTCGGACCAGACGGTGGCGGCGGTGAAGAACTGGCTCTCGGGCGCCGGGTTCAAGATCGGCGACGTGCCGTCGAACCGCGCGTACGTCGAGGCCACGGGCTCGGCCGACCAGGTCCAGCACGCGTTCGACGTCACGCTCGGCAAGTACGCGGTGAAGGGCCAGACGCTGCGCGCGGCGGACAAGGACCTCTCCGTGCCCGCGTCGGTCGCCGCCGACGTGCTCGGCGTGGTCGGCGTCGACCAGGCCACGAACCTGCTGAAGCCGGACCACACCGACGGTGCCGACTCGCGGACCGCCAAGTCGGCCGGCCCGCAGACCGCGCCGCCCGGACCCGGCTTCCGCAACTCGGGCCCGTGCAGCGCCTACTACGGCGAGAAGACCGACACCACCGACCCGGCGTACAACGGCCAGCAGCTGCCGTACGCGCCGTGCGGCTACACCCCGGCGCAGCTGCGTTCGGCCTACGGCCTCGACCAGGCCGCCAAGCTGGGCGCCGACGGCCACGGCACCACGATCGCGATCGTGGACGCCTTCGCGTCGCCGACCATCTACGCCGACGCGTCCGAGTACGCCCGGCGCAACGACCCGGCGCACCCGCTGAAGCAGTCGCAGTTCAGCCAGCACGTCTTCCCGGCGAACCCGGTTCTCGAGCCGCCGGACCAGTGCGACGCGTCGGGCTGGTACGGCGAGGAGACCCTCGACGTCGAGGCCGCACACGGCCTGGCGCCGGGTGCGGACATCCTCTACGTCGGCGGTTCCGACTGCGAGGACCTGTCGCTGGACACCGCGCTGAACTACGTCGTCGCGGGCCACAAGGCCGACATCGTGTCGAACTCCTACGGCGACACGGGCGAGGACCTGCCGGCGAGCGAGATCAAGGCGTTCAACCAGATCGCCGAGCAGGCGGCGCTCGAGGGCATCGGCGTCTACTTCTCCTCCGGTGACAACGGTGACGAGGCCGCGCGCCTCGGCACGCCTTCGCCCGACTTCGCCGCTTCGTCGCCGTGGGTGACCGCGGTGGGCGGCACCTCGCTGGCGGTGGACAAGAAGGGCCAGCGGATCTTCGAGACGGGCTGGGAGACCGGCAAGTCGACGCTGACCAACGGCGCGTACGCCCCGGCGTTCCCAGGTGCGTTCAACGGTGGTGCCGGCGGTGGCACGAGCCGCGTGTTCGGCCAGCCCTTCTACCAGAAGGGGGTCGTGCCGGACGCGCTGTCCACGAAGAACCAGAAGGGCAACAAGAAGGGCCGCGTGGTCCCGGACATCTCCGCGGTCGCCGACCCGAACACCGGCATGCTGGTGGGCCAGACGCAGCGCTTCCCCGACGGCGACTACTACGACCAGTACCGCATCGGGGGCACCAGCCTCGCGTCCCCGGTGTTCGCCGGCGTGATGGCCGTGGCCGACTCGCTCGACCACTTCCACCACGGCTTCATCAACCCCGCGCTGTACCAGCTCACGTCGCGCACCTCGGTGATCTACGACGTGAAGCACGTGGACGGCGCCGTGGAGCGCGTGGACTTCGCGAACAGCGTCGACGCGTCGGGTGGGCTGCTCACGTCGGCCCGCACGTTCGACTACCCCAACCTCACGATCCACACGACCGAGGGCTACGACGACGTGACCGGCCTCGGTTCGCCGAACGGCCTGCCGTTCCTGCTGCTCGTGTGATCCGCCACTGAGGGTCGAAACAGGCCCCCTTCCTGTCACGGCAGGGAGGGGGCCTGCTTCGTGTCGTGGCGCACGGCCCGCACGGCCGGCGACAACAGCGGCACGAGCGCGGCCGTCGCGAGGAGCGCGCCGCCGGCGGTGGCCACGGGACCCGCGCCGAACGCCGCCGCCAGGGGACCGGCGGAGAGCTGGCCGAGGGGGATGCCGACGTAGGAACCGAAGTCGTCGTAGGAGGCCATCCGGGACAACAGGTGCCCGGGGACGTTCTCCTGCAGCGTGGTGTCCCAGGCGACGTTGGCGAACCCGCCGCCGAGGCCCGCGATCAGGGCCGCCGCGGCGAGCGCGACGAAGCCGGGATGGGTGCCGAGCACGATCAACGGCGCGGCCGTCAGCGCGGCACACACCTGGCCCACCGACAGCATCCGCCCCACAGCGACGCGGTACATCAGCACGCCCGTGATCAGCACCCCCGCCGCCCGCACGCTGAGCACCGCGCCCCACGACGCTTCGCCGACCGTGTCGCGCGCGATGATCGGGCCGAGTACCTGCCACACGCCCGTCTGCGCGATGTTGACCACGGTGTAGGCGGCCACGATCTGCCACAGCCACGGGACGCGGCGGAAGTGGTGCCAGCCCTCGCGGATGCCGCGCAGCACCGACTCCCGCGCGGTGGCCTGGGCGGGCGGCAGCTTCAGCGCGCTGAGCAGCACGCCGGCGACCAGGTACGACACCCCGTCGGCCGCGATCGCCCAGCCCCCGCTCGTCGTCACCACCAGCACCCCGGCCAGCGACGGCCCCGTCACCTTGGCCACGTTGCGCGCCGTGGCCAGCAGCGAGTTCGCCTGCCGCAGGCTCGCGCGCTCTACGAGCTGCGGCACGATCCCGCGCAGCGCCGGCGTGGTGAACGCGGTGAGGACTCCGTTGAGGAACTCCGTCGCGATGAGCGCCGGGAGCGAGTAGTTGCCGGTCAGCAGGATCCCCGCCGCGACCAGCTGCGTCACCCCGCTGCCGAGGTTCGCGACGCGCAGCACGACCGCCCGGGGAAACCGGTCGGCCACCGACCCGCCGACCAGCAGGAGCGCGAGCATCGGCACCATGTTGGCCGCGAGGACCACACCCAGGTCGCCGGTGGCGCGGCTGCTGTCGAGCACCGCGAAGGCGAGCGCCACGGGAGTCATGGAGCTGCCGAGCAGCGACACGAGCCGCGCGGTGAAGAACAGCGTGAACCGCCGCTGCCGCAACGGCTGTGGTACCCCCATCCGCCGATCTTGGCAGGGCCGGGTGCGGCCGGGGAAGTCGGTTACGGCTGGGGGTCTACAAAGGACTTTGGTGGTTGCGCCGCTGCTGCGCAGCGACGCTGGTCAGTGCTTGAGGTGCCCGGTCTGCCGAAGGAAGTCGGTGATGAAGTCATGGCCGACCTCCTGGGATTCGTCGGCCCAGCCGCGAACACGGGTCGTGGGCCGGTCGTCGGTTTGCTCGATGACCCGGTCGCGCTCGGCCGCGGGGTGGTGCCACTCGTCGCCGCAGCCGTTCGGGCACGGCATCTCGATCGTGCGCAGTTCGGACAGATCAGCGGAAGGCTGTTCCCAGGACAGCACCCCACTGCCGGAGCACAGCTCGCACGAAGTCGTGGACATCGCCGATCCCTCCGCATCTCGGGCACGCCTTCCGGTCCTTGGTGAGACCGGAGCCGTAGCAGTCAGGGCACGTCCTCGGCATGGTAGCTCACTCTCCGTGGTGTTTTGGCTTTCGAAGGAAGACGGGCGGGGGATGGTTCGGTGGCAGGACTCGGCGCAGTGCGAATCACCCGGTGCGATCACAACGCCGGTCTCGGGGTCGGTGACTGTCTCTCCGCCGTCGTCGCGGATCCACCAGCCCACCGTCATCGCCTCCGGAAGCACGGCCGGCAATCCCGCGAACGGTCGCGGTCGCCGCCAGGCTCGTCGGACAGTTCCGAACGGAACGCCCAGCGCGCGGGGATCACGCGCCCACGGGTGCCCCACGGGTGCACTGTGGTTCCACCACGTCGTGAATCAGGTCCTCGAGCTCGGCCCGGCGGAACAGGTGGTTGCGGGCGTCCTTCGTCCAGAATCGCGCCGCGTATATCGCTTCTTCGACCTCGTCGACAGGCAGCGTGCCTGCAAAGCGCACCGTCATCGTGCACCGCCCTTTGGGAGTCGTTGCTGATAGTTACCGCCGAGAGGCTAAAAGTGATTGGTAGGCTTGGAAGGACACCGAAGGGACACCAGGCGGACGGCAGGAGCACCATGCGCGTGCCCGATCTCCCGGGAGACAGCGTGGCCGACCGGCTCAAGGCGGCTCGCAAGCTGAAGGGGCTGAGTCGGCTCCAGCTCGCGCAGCGCGCCAACTTCTCGCAGTCGCTGGTCAAGAAGGTGGAGCAGGGCAGCAAGCCGCCCAGCGCCGCGTTCGTGGCGGGAGCGGCGCGGGTGCTCGGGATCAAGGTCGCCACGCTGTACGGCACCCGGGAAAGCGAGGTGCTCGACGAGCCGAGTCCGGAGTCAGCCGGCGTCGCCGAGCTGCGCGGTGCGCTCGACGCCTACGACGACCCCAGGCCTGAGGGGGACCCGCTCACCCTCGACGCCGTCGCCGGGCGCCTCACGAAGATCTCGGCGAAGGCTCTCGCGCTGCGCAACGCCGACGTGCTCGCCGAGCTGCCCCCTCTGCTGCACCACCTGTACGTCCTGGCCGGCGAGCCGGGCCACGCCGGTGAGCAGGCGCGCGCGTTCCTGCACGACGCCTACCGGATGGCGGCGACGGTCGCCGGGCGGTTTCGGCAGGCCGACCTCGCGGCGATCGCGTCCGAGCGCCACATCCAGCTCGCGCCGGCCACCGGCGACCCGCTGCGCATCGCGATCAGCGCGTACCACCGCAGCACGCGCTACCTCCAGCACGGTGACTACCGCAACGGGCTGCGGCTGCTCGACCGTGCGCGCGGGCACGTCGCCGCGGGGCCGGCGGACCGCGCCATCGCGATCCAGCTCGATCTGCGCGCGGCGATCCTCGCCGCGCGCGCCGGCGATCCGAACGAGGCCGACGGGTACCTGTCGGAGGCGCGTGCGTTCGCCGAGGAGTTCCACCCGCCGGAGACGCCCCACTACAACGTGGACGCGAGCGTGACGAACATCGTCGTCCACTGGTGCGCGACGCCCGTCGAGAACTACAACGCCGCCGAGGCCGTGCGTCGCGCCGAGTCGGTGACCGTGGTGGATCCGCGTCGTCCGGAGCGCGTCGCGTCGGGCACCACCACATCGACATGGCGCGGGCGTGGCTGCTGCACGGCAACCGGGAGAGGACGCTCGCCGAGCTGAACGCGGCGCGGAAAGTGGCGCCGAACGCCACTCGCCACCACCCGTCGGTCTCCGAGACCGTGCGCGGGCTGGCCACTGCCGAGCGCCGCGTCACCGACTCGCTGGCCGGGTTCGCGCAGTGGGTGGGCATCCGGCTTTGAGCGCCACGCTGCGGAACAACGGGGGAAGTCCGCGCGAAGGTCCACAAAGGACCCCCGAACACTCACCTCTTCAACAACAACGACACATCCCCGAACTCATGCCACAAGTACCGCCGCTCGACCGCCGCGTCGTAGGCCTGCTGGACGAGCGCCGGGCCGACGACGGCTTCCAGCAGGAGCAGGTGCGAAGCCTCCGGGGTGTGCAGGCCCGTGATCAAGCCGTCGACGACCGAGGCCGGGTGCGAAGGCCCCAGCACCAGGGACGTCCAGCCCGACGCGCTCGTCACCGCGCCGTCCACGGCCGCGGATTCCAGGGCGCGCACCGCGGTGGTCCCGACGGCGATGACGCGCCCACCCTGCGCGCGGACCCAGTTGGCGAGCGCGGCGGTCGTCGCGGGGACGTGGAAGCGTTCGGCGTACGGGGGTTCGCCGGCTGCCGGGGAGGAGACGCCCGTGTGCAGGAGCAGCGGCGCGAACAGGACGCCGCGGGAAACGAGGCGGGTGACCAGGGCTTCGGTGAACGGGCGGGCGGCGCTGGGCATCTCGGCCGAGCCCGGGTCGAGGGCGAACACCGTCTGGTAGTCGGGCAGGGGCCAGGCGCGCGGGACGTAGCCGTAGCGGATCGGGCGGCCGACCTGGGCCAGGTACTTCGCGACGCCGCCCTCGACGTCGGCGCGGGCGCGCCACAGGCGTGCGCCCGGGACGTGGGGCGCGTCCAGCGTCAGAGCCGCCCCGGCCGGCAGCAGCAGGCGTTCGCCGGGCCGGCCGTCCAGCAGCGGGCCGCCGGGGGAGCGGAGTTCGACGACCCAGCTGCCGTCGTCGAGTTCGGTGGAGAAGTGGATGGTGATGACCTCGCCCGAGCGCACCGCGTCGACGGCCGCGGGCACTGTGCCGGACGTGTTGACCACCAGCAGGTCGCCCGGGTGTAGGAAGTCCCCGAGGGAGTGGAATACGGAGTGCCGGACGCCGGCGGGGTCCGCGAACAGCAGGCGGACCTCGTCACGGGCCAAGCCGCGCGCTTCCGGCGGCGCGGCGGCGTACAGGTCCTCGGGCAGGGTGAAGCGGGTGCGCGCCGGCCTCACGGACGCACCGCCTCGAGCAGTTCGGCCGCGCGGTAGCGGCCGCTGGGCGGGCGTTCGTCGAGCAGCCGCAGGAACGCCGGCACGGCCGTCTCCGGCAGCGGCCGGTCGGAGATGTCCTCGCCCGGGAAGGCGAGCTGGTGCATGGCCGTGCGCAGGTCACCCGGGTCGACGGCGTACACGGCCAGCGCGGAGTTCTCCACCCCGAGGACGGCCGTGGCGTGGTCGAGCGCGGCCTTCGCCGAGCCGTAGGCGCCCCAGCCCTCGTACGGCTCGACGGCGGCGTCGGAACTCACGGAAACGAGCGTGCCCCGGGCCGCCGTCAACGCCGGCAACAGCAGCCGGGCCAGACCGAGCGGCGCGAAGACGTTGGTGCGGAACACGGCCTGCAGCTCGTCGTCCGGGTAGTCCCCGAGCGGCGGCAACGGGCTCACGCCCAGTGTGCTGGCGTTGTTCACGAGCAGGTCGAGCCTCGGCCCGGCGGCCTCGGCGAGGGCGGCGCGGTGCACCGGGTCCGTGACGTCGCCGGGCACGGCGGTGAAACCGAGCTCGTCGGCGGCGGCCCGCAGCGCGGCCTCGCCCCGGCCGGTGCCGAGCACCGTCCACTCGCGACGGACGAGGGCCGCGGCGAGGGCTCGGCCCAGACCGGCGGACGCGCCGGTGATGACGGCGGCTGGCATGGGTACCTCCTGGAGTGGGTACCTCTCAGCCTGCGACCTCCACCTTACTGGAGGTCAACCGGCGCAGGATCGTGTACGCCAGCAGCGAAACGACGAACCCGGCGTAGTACGCCAGATCCGCTCCGTGCAGCGCCGCCGCGACCGGTCCGGTGTAGACGGTGGTGTTCATGAACGGCACGGCCGCGGCGAAGCCCACCACGAACGCGACCACCGCCGGCCACCACCGGGCCGGCTTCGCCAGCTCGGTCAGCACGTCGAACCGCCGTCCGCCGCGCGTGCGGCGCAGCCAGTCGGGCACCACGACCCCGAGGAACGGCGGGATCCAGTAGCTCACGAACAGCAGCACGTTCTCGAACTTCGCCGACAGGTCACCGCTGTGCATCCACAGGATCAGCGCGAACGCCAGCACCGTCACCACCACCGCCGACACCGGACGGCGCAGCCGCACGCCCACCGTCTGCAGCGCGAGCGAACCGCTGTAGTCGTTCATCGCGTTGGACGACACGGCGGCCAGCCCGATCACCAGCAACGCGAGCCCGCCGACGACCCCGCCCCCGACCAGCTTCGACACCCCGGCGGCCGTCTGGTCGCCGAGCGCCGACCCGAGCGCGAGCCCGATGCCCTCGCCCAGCGCGTAGGACGCGGTGAGCCCGAGCAGCGTGAACCAGAAGACCCCGGCCGGTTTGGTGTCGGCCGGCAGGTAGCGGCTGAAATCGGCCGCGTAGGGAGCCCACGAGATGGCGAGGCTGAGCGTGATCGTCGAGAACAGCACCACGGCGCCCGCGAAGTCGCCGCCCGACGCCGAGTCGGTGAACGTGATCGGGTGGTCGAGCACGACCTTCACCGCGAGCGCCACGAACGCGACCACCAGTACCGCGCTCATCACGGCCTGCACGCGGTGGATCACGGCGTAACCGAACACCCCGAGCGCGCACTGCAGCGCCAGCACCAGCAGCACGGCGGCCCAGAACGGCAGGCCGGTGAGCTCGGCCAGCGCTTCGCCGCCGAACAGGCCGACCAGCGCGTCCCACGCGATCGACCCGAGCCACTGCACGAGCCCGGGCAGCACGACCCCGCGCCCGAACGGCAGGCGCGCGAGCGGCAGCTGGCCCGTGCCGGTGCGCGGGCCCCAGGTCGAGAGGTACGCGGGCGGCAGCGAGCCGAGGATCGTGCCGATCAGCGCGACGATGAAGCCCGTCGTGAAGCCGAGCCCGAGCGTCGAAGCGAGCGTGCCGGTGAACACGGCGGTCATGGTGAGGTTCGGCGCGAACCAGACGCTCGCGAGCCGCCACGGCCGGCCGAAGCGGTTGCCCTCCGGCACGGGGGTGATCCCGTGCGTTTCGATCGCGAGGTCACCGGACCCGGACGGCATGCGCCCCCCGAAGACGTCGGCGTCGATCCCGCTCATGCGCGGGCCTCGCCGGCGTTCGGTGCGGCGTTCGTCAGCCGTGCCGTGCTGATGGGGTCCCTCGCAGGCTCGTTCACGTCGTGATTGTCCCTTCTTCGTGCGGCCGCGGTAATGATTCCTCTCCAGGGGAGTTCCCGGGAAGCGACCGCGACGAACGTCTCCCCGCAGCCGATAACCACGGTCGCGGGCTCTGTCAAGAGGTGCCCGCGAGATTTCCCGGCATGCGGATGTCGGTGCAGGTCCGTGCGCTCCCATGCGAACCTCGCCGCACACCAGATCCGTGAAAGGGCGATCCGACGTGCGCACCCACCGCAGAACCCGCTTCCTGGCCGCCGCGCTGACCGCGCTGTCCGTGGCAGGCGTCCTGGCCGGGTGTTCGCGCGCGGACCGGCCGCAGGAACAGGCGCAGAACGAGGGCGCGGCGAGCGAGGTCCGGCTCGGCTACTTCCCGAACGTCACGCACGCCCCGGCGCTGATCGGCGTCGAGAAGGGCTTCTTCACCCAGCAGCTGGGGAAGACGAAGCTCACCACGCAGACCTTCAACGCCGGCCCCGACGAGGTCAACGCGCTGCTCGGCAAGTCGCTCGACATGGCGTTCATCGGCTCCGGCCCGGCCATCACGGCGTTCGGCAAGTCCGAAGGCACGATCCAGCTGGTCTCCGGGGCGGTGTCCGGCGGGGCGCAGCTCGTGGTCAAGCCCGGCATCACCAGCGTCGACCAGCTCAAGGGCAAGACGCTGACCACGCCGCAGCTCGGCAACACCCAGGACGTCGCGCTCAAGAAGTTCCTCGCCGCCAAGAAGCTCACCGGCCAGGTCACCGTGACCACGATGGACAACCCGAAGACGCTCGACGCGTTCCTCAAGGGCGACGTCGACGGCGGCTGGCTGCCCGAGCCGTGGTCGTCGCGGCTGGTGCTCGACGCCGGTGCGAAGGTGCTGGTCGACGAGAAGTCGCTGTGGCCGCAGGGCCGCTTCCCGACCACGGTCGTGATCGTGCGCAGCGAGTTCCTGCAGCAGCACCCCGACACCGTGCGCGCCGTGCTGAAGGGTGAGCTCGCCGCCATCGACTGGGCCAAGGCGAACCCGGCCGACGCGAAGACCGTCGTCAACGGCGCTCTGAAGAAGCTGGCCGGCAGCTCGCTGAGCCCGGCTGTGCTCGACCGCGCGTTCTCCGGCATCGAGCTCACCACGGATCCGATCCCGGGCCAGTTCCCGCAGCTGGCGCAGGACTCCGTCACGGCGGGGGTCGCGAAGTCCGCGGTGTCGCTGAAGGGCTTCGCCGACTTCGGCCCGCTCAACGACGTGCTGAAGGACGCGAAACTCCCCGCCGTCGAATCCCGCGATCTGGCCAAGTGAGAGAGGCAGCGAGCGAATGACCGTGACGACCCTGCCCGGAGACCACACCGACCACACCGGTTTCACCGGCACCGCCGCCGTGCGCCTGTCCGGCGTGCGCAAGGCGTTCGGCCCCGCCGGGCGCGCGGTGGTCGCGCTCGACGGCGTCGACCTCGACGTCGCGCCGGGGGAGTTCGTGTGCCTGCTCGGCGCGTCCGGCTGCGGCAAGAGCACGCTGCTGAACCTCGTCGCGGGGCTCGACGCGCCGTCGGCCGGTGAGATCACGCTCAACACCTCGCGCCCGGCCGTGATGTTCCAGGAAGCCGCGCTGATGCCGTGGCTCACGGCGAGCCGCAACGTCGAGCTGCCGCTGCGGCTGGCCGGGTTCGGCCGCGCCGAGCGCCGGCGCAAGGCCGCCGAGCTGCTGGACCTCGTGCGGCTCAACGGCGTCGGCAAGAAGCGGCCGCACGAGCTGTCCGGCGGCATGCGGCAGCGCGTCGCGCTCGCGCGGGCGCTGGCCGCGACGCAGCGGGTCGGCGGCGAGACCGAGCAGGCGCTGCTGCTGATGGACGAGCCGTTCGCCGCCCTCGACGCCATCACCCGCGACGTGCTGCAGAGCGAGCTGCTGCGCGTGTGGCGCAGCACGGGCACGTCGGTGCTGTTCGTGACCCACGACGTGCGCGAGGCCGTGCGGCTGGGGCAGCGCGTGGTGCTGCTGTCGTCGCGGCCGGGCCGGGTCGTGCGCGAGTGGACCGGCGTGGCGTCGGCCGACACCGAAGAGCTGACCGACGAGATCACGGGTCACCTGCGAAAGGTCATCAGCACCCATGCCGCAGCCTGACCGTTCCGGGGTCGACGAGCTCGACGCCGTCGGCTCCGGCCTCGACGCGCTCGACGCCCCGGTGGGGGAGCGCCGTCCGTCGTTCTGGCGGCGGTTCGCGTGGGGGTTCCTGCCGCCCGTGCTCGCGCTCGTGCTGCTTGTGGTGGTGTGGCAGATCCTGTGGGCGGCGGCGTTCTGGCCGGAGGCCCAGCTGCCCGCGCCGCTGGCCGTGTGGGACGAGTTCTGGAGCCGGCTCACCGACGGCGAGGTGTTCGGGTTCATCTGGACGTCGGTGCACCGCGCCGCGCTCGGGTTCGCCGCGGGCGTGCTGATCGGGACCCCCTTGGGCTTGCTCGTCGCCAAGGTGCGCGTGGTGCGCGCGGCGATCGGGCCGCTGCTGACGGGGCTGCAGAGCCTGCCGTCGGTGGCGTGGGTGCCGGCCGCGATCCTGTGGTTCGGCATCAACGACGCGGCGATCTACTTCGTCGTGCTGCTCGGTTCGGTGCCGTCGATCGCCAACGGGCTCGTGTCGGGCATCGACCAGATCCCGCCGATCCTGCCGCGCGTCGGCCAGGTGATGGGCGCGCGCCGGCTGTCGGCGGCCCGGCACATCCTGCTGCCCGCCGCGTTGCCCGGGTTCCTGGCCGGGTTGAAGCAGGGGTGGGCGTTCTCGTGGCGGTCGCTGATGGCGGCGGAGCTGATCGCGCTGTCGCCGCAGCTGGGAGTGGGCCTCGGCGCGTACCTGAACCAGGGTTCGTCGCTCAACGAGATCGAAACGGTGATCGCCGCGATCTTCCTGATCCTGCTCGTCGGGATCGGCATCGAACTGCTGGTGTTCCGGCCGCTCGAGCGGATGGTGCTGCGGGCGCGGGGACTCACCTCGTCGCTGTAGCGAGGGCTCGTCCGAACGGGGCAACGCGCATCCAGCACAATGTCGGATCGTGGCCCCCGGGATCCTGGCGTTGATCGCCGATCTGATCTTCGTCGTGCGCTTCCTGCGCGAGCCCCGCCGGTTCGGCAACGCCGTGTGGTTCGCGATCGCGCTCCTGTTCACGGCGCTGTGGCTGTTCAGCCTCACCGCCGGGCTCGTGTGGGTGCAGGTCGTGGTGCTGATCGTCGCCGGCGTGGTGGCGGCGACGTCCGCGCTGGTGCTGCCGTGGGCGCTAATCGCCAACGGGCTCGTGATGTGGCGCCGCGAGGGACACCGGCCGGCGAACCTGCTGTCGCTGCTGGCCGGGCTCGCGATGCTGGGGATCTACGGGGTGACGCTCGCTTCGCTCGTGTTCCTGCGCCAGTCGTGGCTGGTCGTGCTGGCGGCTTCGGCGCTGCTGCTGTCGGCGTACCTGGCGTTCGTGTTCACCGCGCTGCTGCTGTACTCCGTGCTCTACAGCCGCGTGAACCGCCGCGCCCGCGCCGACGCGGTGATCGTCCTGGGCTCCGGCCTCCTCGGCGACCGCGTCCCGCCGCTGCTCGCCAGCCGCCTCGACCGCGGCGCACAGGTCCTCCGGCGGTCGCCCGACGCGGTTGTCGTCGTCTCCGGCGGCCAGGGCAGTGACGAGCTCACATCGGAAGCCGCCGCCATGGCGTCGTACCTGGAGAACACCGGCGTCCCGCGCTCGGCCGTCCTGCTGGAAGACCGCGCCACGACGACCGACGAGAACCTCCGCTTCAGCGTCGACGTCCTGCGCCACCACGGCGTCTCCGGCCGCTTCCTGGCCGTGACGAACAACTACCACGTCTTCCGCACCGCCGTCCTCGCGCGCCGCCTGGGGTTGAAGCTGGACGTCATCGGCGCGAAAACCGCGTCGTACTTCGTGCCGAGCGCCTTCTTGCGCGAATTCGTGGCCCTGCTGGTGCAGTACAAGAAGACGAACATCGCCGCGTTCGTGGTGCTGGTCGGGTTCCCGCCGGCGCTCGCCCTCGCCACCCTCCTCTGACGGCTCGGCTCGGTTCGAGGAGCCGCCGCGCAAACGCTTGCGCGCGCTGACCAGCCAGGGGAGTAGGGCGGCGACCCGGTCGCCGACGGGCTTCGGCCCGCGGTCGCACCGACGACTCACTGAGCTGCTCGGTCGTGGCCAGCGTCGACGGGCTGGCCAGCGTGAACTCGCGGACCGGTTGCACACGGTTGTGCGCGGCGGCCGCTGCGGCGATCCCTCGGCGCCGTTGCTCGATTGCCCGTGCGAGGCGGAACCGGTCTGCGGGCACGAAGTTTGCTGGCCGGGTTGTGCGCGGCACTTGCCGAAGCGCAACTCGTCGTTTGCGCGCGGAGGCCGATCCGCGCATTCGGGCGCAATCTCGCTGGGGCTGGTTGCGCGCGGCGCCCATTGCCGCAGAACTGACGTCGGCTTTCCGGCCCGCCGGATCAGGCCGGCGAATCGGTCTCGGACGGGTGCGGCGCGCGCTGCGGCGGAACCGGGCGAGGCTTTCCGGCCTCCAGCGGCGTAGACGGACCGGCCCGCCGGCGTGAGCCAGCGGGCCGGGTGCGGGTGGCACTGGGGTCAGCGGCCGCCGCGGCGGGAGCCGGCGCGGGTGCCCGCGGAGAAGGCCGCGGCGCCGCGGCCCGGTTTCTGGGAGCGGTTCGACTGGGGCTGGCCGGAGCCGTTGCGGGATTGGCGCGGTTCGCCCTGTGCGCGGCCGTTGGCGGTGCGGGTGGTGGGAGTGCCGGCGCGGCCGTTGGCCGAGCGGCCGCCGGTGCCGGACGCGCCGGAGCGGGTCGGGCGGCCGGAGCCGTTGGCCGAGGTGCCGGTGCGGCCGGAAGGAGCGCCGTCGCGGGAGGTTCCGCGGCCGGTGCCGCCGCGGGTGGGGCGGTTGCGGCTGGGCGAGTCGTCCTGGCGGCGGGCGGCGGCGCGGGCGCCCTGGCCCCCGCGGTTTTCCGCGGCCGGGCCGCCGCGGCGGCCCGAGCGGCCCGCGCGCGGCGCCGAGGGGTCGGCGCCGGAAGCCGTGACCTTCTTCGGCCGGTTGTCGACGGCCGGGCGGCGGCTGAAGGTGCGTTCGCCGGGGGCGAGTTCCGTCAGCAGCGGGTGGCCGGGGCCGATCTGGGTGGTCGTGGGCTTGATGCCGGCCTTGCGGGTGAGGTCGCGGACGTCGGCGACCTGGTCGTCGGTCATCAGCGTGATGACGGTGCCCGACGCGCCCGCCCGCGCGGTGCGCCCGGAGCGGTGCAGGTAGGCCTTGTGCTCGACCGGCGGGTCGGCGTGGATGACGAGCGTGACGTCGTCCACGTGGATGCCGCGAGCCGCGATGTCCGTGGCCACGAGCGTGCGCGCGGTGCCCGAGGAGAACGCCTCGAGGTTGCGCGTGCGCGCGTTCTGCCCGAGGTTGCCGTGCAGTTCGACGGCCGGTACGCCGTTGGCGACCAGCTTGCGGGTCAACGCCTTCGCGCGGTGCTTCGTGCGCGTGAACACCAGCGTGCGCCCGGGCGCGGCCGTCAGGTCGACGAGCACCGGCAGCCGGTGCGTCTCCTCGAGGTGCAGCACGTGGTGCGTCATCGTCGCGACCGGCGACTGGGCCGAGTCGACGCTGTGGGTGACCGGGTCGTGCAGGAACTGCTTCACCAGCACGTCGACGCCGCGGTCGAGCGTCGCGGAGAACAGCAGCCGCTGGCCGGACTCCGGCGTGGCGGCCATGATGCGGCGGACCTCGGGCAGGAAGCCCAGGTCGGCCATGTGGTCGGCCTCGTCGAGCACGGTGATCTCGATCCGGTCGAGCTTCACCTCACCCGAGCGCATGTGGTCGGCCAGCCGGCCGGGGCACGCGACGACGATGTCGACGCCGTCGCGCAGCTTCGTGACCTGCGGGACGGCGCTCACGCCGCCGAAGATCGTGGTGGTCTTCAGGCCCAGCACCTTCGCGAGCGGCTGGAGCGTGGCGTCGATCTGGGTGGCGAGCTCGCGCGTGGGCGCGAGGATCAGCGCGCGCGGCCGGCCGGGGCGGCGGCGCGTCGGGCCGCCGGACAGACGCGCCAGCACGGGCAGCGCGAAGCCGTACGTCTTGCCCGAGCCGGTGCGGCCGCGGCCGAGCACGTCGCGCCCGGCGAGCGTGTGCGGCAGCGTCGCTTCCTGGATCGGGAACGGTGCGGTGACTCCCTGCGCGGCCAGCGCGTCGACGAGGGACTGGGACAGACCTAGTTCGGTGAATGTGGTCATAGGTGCGTGCGGGCGCGGGGTGCCCCGGTTCTCCATACGTGAGAAGGGTTGTCCTGCCCGGCGCAGACCTCGGGGGCCGCGGCGCGTGGTACTGACAACAAGGGCGGTCCGAGGCAGAACTGTGCGGACCGCAAGATCAGTATAACCGCCCGTGCCCGAACCGCCGAGTGAGTTTGCCCGCAGTCCCGGCGCCTTGCTAAGTTACCCGTCGGTAATCACGGAGGAGTGCCATGCTGCTGAACCCGCGGGCGTACGACCCGAAGTCCTTCGACCCGGAGACCCGGCGCCTGCTGCTCGCCACCATCGAGTGGTTCGAGACCCGCGGCAAGCGCAAGCTGACCGAGGACTACCACAACCGCACCTTCTACGCGGACTTCCTCGAGTTCGCCGGGCGGGAAGGCCTGTTCTCGACCTTCCTGACCCCGGCGGCCGACGCCGACGGAGACGAGAACAAGCGCTGGGACACCAGCCGCGTCGCCGCGCTTTCGGAAATCCTCGGCTTCTACGGCCTCAACTACTGGTACCCGTGGCAGGTCACCATCCTCGGCCTCGGGCCGGTGTGGCAGAGCGCCAACGAACCCGCCCGCAAGCGCGCCGCCGCCGCGCTCGCCGCCGGCGGCGCCGCCGCGTTCGGACTGTCCGAAAAGGACCACGGCGCCGACATCTACTCGTCCGACCTCGTGCTCACCCCCGCTGGCGCGGGCGGCTACCTCGCGAACGGCGCCAAGTACTACATCGGCAACGGCAACATCGCCCGCACCGTGTCGGTGTTCGGCCGCATCGAAGGTGTCGAAGGTCCCGGCCAGTACGTGTTCTTCTACGCCGACTCCGAGCACCCGGACTACCACCTGGTGAAGAACGTCGTGCCCTCGCAGATGTTCGTCGCCGAGTTCCGGCTCGAGGACTACCCGGTGCACGCCGAGGACGTCCTCCACGTCGGCGCGGAGGCGTTCAGCGCCGCGCTCAACACCGTGAACATCGGCAAGTTCAACCTGTGCTTCGGCGGCATCGGCATGGCCACGCACTCGCTGTACGAGGCGATCACCCACGCCCACAACCGGATCCTCTACGGCAACCCGGTCACCGACTTCCCGCACGTGCGCCGCGAATTCGTGGAGGCCTACGCGCGGCTGATCGGCATGAAGCTCTTCTCCGACCGCGCCGTGGACTACTTCCGCTCCGCCGGCCCGGACGACCGCCGCTACCTGCTCTACAACCCGATCACCAAGATGAAGGTGACCACGCAGGCGCAGAAGGTGATCGGCCTGGTCGCCGACGTCGTGGCCGCGAAGGGCTTCGAGGCCGACACGTACCTCGCGATGGCCAAGAACGACATCGACGGCCTGCCCAAGCTCGAGGGCACGGTCGCCGTGAACCTCGCGCTCATCGCGAAGTTCATGCCGAACTACCTCTTCGCGCCCCAGGACCATGCCCCGGTGCCGACCCGCACCGACGCCGCGGACGACGAGTTCCTGTTCCGCCAGGGCCCGGCGCGCGGCCTGTCCAAGGTGCGTTTCCACGACTGGAAAACGGCCTACGCCCGCGCCTCCCGCATCCCCAACGTCGCCCTGTTCCGCGAGCAGGCCGACCACCTCGTGCGCCTGCTCGCCGAAGCCACGCCCGACGAGACCCAGCAAGCCGACCTCGACTTCGGGCTCGCGCTCACGGAACTGTTCACCCTCGTCGTCTACGGCCAGCTGATCCTCGAACAGGCCGAGCTGATGGCGATCTCCGACGACCTGCTGGACCAGCTCTTCGCCGTCCTGGTGCAGGACTTCAGCGCGGCCGCCGTCGACCTCAACGGCAAGGCGAGTTCCACGGGCAAGCAGCAGGAGATCGCGCTGGCGGCGCTGCGCAAGCCCGTGGTGGACGGCGAGCGGTTCGCGCGCGTGTGGACGATGGTGCGCGACCTGTCGGGTGCCTACGAGATGAACCCGTGACGCCGGCCGGTCCGCGAAGCGGCGGAACCGGCCGCGAATCGGCGCAAGCGTGATCTTGCGGCACGAAACCGCTGGTCAGCGCAAGATCACCGGGCGCGCGTCCGCGTAACCGAGCGCAGCGGGCGCGGACACCTCCCGGCAATACTCCGTTCCTAGTTTTCGGCCCAGCCGGCCGGAAGGAGCGGACATGGGGCTCGCTGACAACCCGAACATGGAAGACTATTCCCTGCGCTACACACCGGCGTCGTTCCGGAAGTGGTCGCCGTGGATGGTGTTCCTCAGTTGCCTGGTCGGGATCTCGGCCATGGCGGGGTACGCGCTCGACGCGGCGTTCGTGGACGCCTTCGGTTTCGCCAACGCGATGATCGGTTTCCTCGTCGCCGCGGCCGTGACGCTGCCGCTCACGCTCGTGATCGCGTTCGCGATCGCCCGTCGCCACGTCGACATCGACCTGCTCACCCGTGGCTCGGGGTTCGGGTATCTCGGGTCCACGCTCACGTCGCTCGTCTACGCGACCTACACGCTGATCTTCCTCGCCTACGAGGGCGCGATCATGGCGCAAGCCGTGACGGCGCTGACACACCTGGCCATCCACCTGTCCTATGTGGTCGTGTCCGCCGTGATGATCCCGTTGACACTGTACGGGATGACGTTCAGCTCGAAGTTCCAGGCGTGGACGTGGCCGCTGTGGATCGCGCTGATCGGGCTCGCCATCGGCACCGCCGCGACGGCACCGGAAGCCGGGCACAACATGGTCCACCCCGCCACGGTCGCGCCGACCGGGCTCGCGGGGCTCACCGTGCTCGCCGTGTTCACGATCGCTGCCGCGCAGCTGTCGCTCGCCACGCAGGTCGGCGAGCAGGGCGACTACTTGCGGCTGATGCCCGATCCCACCTCGCGATCGCGCGGCCGCTGGCGGCTCGCGGTGATCATGGGCGGTCCCGGTTTCGCGCTCTTCGCCGTCGGCATCTTCTTCGCGTCGACGCTGCTGGTGGGCTACGCGGCCACGAAGATCGGGCCGGACCGGGTCACGGTGCCGGTGGACCTGTTCACCGCCGTGTACGAGCGGCTCACCGGCAACCACACGGTCGCGCTCGTGCTCGCCGGGCTTCTGGTGCTGCTGTCGCAGCTCAAGATCAACATCATGAACACCTACTCCGGCTCGCTGTCGTGGTCGAACTTCTTCTCCCGGCTGCTGCACCGGCACCCGGGCCGAGCCGCGTGGGTGTTCCTGCAGGTGGGCCTCGCGCTCGTGCTGATGGAGCTGGACATCTTCACGCACATCGTCGAGGTGCTGGCGTGGTACTCGAACGTCGGTGTCGCGTGGATCGCGGCGATGGTGTCGGACCTCGTGCTCAACCGGCGCGTGCTGAAGCTGGCGCCGAAGGAGCTGGTGTTCCACCGCGCGCACCTGTTCAACGTCAACCCGGTCGGCTTCGGCTCGATGGTGATCGCGGGCGCGGTGTCGATGGTCGCCTACTACGGCGCGTTCGGTGCCACGATGGCCGCGTTGTCGCCGTTCCTGGCGCTGGTGCTGGCGTTCTTGTTGCCGCCGGTCGTGGCTGTTGTGACGCGGGGGCGCTGGTACGTGGCGCGCCGCTCGGAACTGCCGGTGGACGCGGGTGAGCTGCCGTGCTCGGTGTGCGAGGGCAGCTACGACGTCGGCGACATGGCGACCTGCCCGTTCCACGGCGGCACCATCTGCTCGCTCTGCTGCTCCACCGAGGGCAAGTGCAAGGACGCGTGCAAGCCCAGTGCGTGGCGGCCGGTCGATCTCGGAGTGCCCGTCGTGCCCGCCCGCACCCCGGAGCTGACCGCCGCCTCGACATCGCCGGAGGTGGCGCCGTGACCGCCGCGTTGCGGGTTAACACCCGGGTGACACCGGGGACTCCGGCGGGCAATCTCCGGTGCCTACGGTCCGGCGGCGTGAGGAGCCCGGTGAACAGGGCGGACGACGTGCGCAGACTGCGGGATCTGCTGCGCTCGGCGGTGCAGGGCGGCCGTTTCCCCGACGGGCTGCTGCCCGCGGAGGCCGAGCTGAAGGCCGCCCACGGGGTGTCCCGCGCGACCGTGCGCGAGGCTCTCGCACTGCTCCGTGCCGAAGGGCTGATCGAGCGGACGCAGGGTGTCGGCACCCACGCCGTCGCGCGCCCGGTGAGCACCGGGATCACCGAGGCACACGGGGCAGCGGCGCCCTCGCAGGCGAGCCTGCTCAACCGCCGCACGCGGCCGCGAGTGCTCGACCGGTCCGTGGTCGCGCTGCCCGCGGTCGCCGCGGACCGCCTCGGCGTCACGGCCGGAACCCCGTGCTTGCGCCTCGAATACGTGGCGCTGCACGAGGAGGAACCGTTGTGGTTGGCCACGAATTACGCGCTGTTCCCAGAGGCGGAGAAGCTGCGCGACTGCCCGTTCGTCACGGACTGGTACGCGCTGCTGGCCGACGCCGGGGTCGAGTTGGGCTCCTCCGAGTTCGTGATCGGCGCCGAGACCGCGGACCCGCTGACCGCGGCGGTGCTCGGCGTCCCGCCGGGCGCGCCCGTACTCGCCGTGGAGCAGACCTTCGCCGACCCGCGGGGCCGGCTGTTCGACCTCGCTTTCGTCCACACCCGCGCGGACCGCTTCCGGTTCGTTTCGCGCGGCACCCGCACTCCCGCCCTGGAGGAACTTCGATGAGCTCGATCGACCCCACGACGCTGACCGGCGCCGCCACCGCCCTGCGCGAGGGCACTGTGACCTCCGCCGGGCTCACTGAGGCGGCGATCGCCCGTGCCGACGCGTGTGATGCGGAGGTCGGCACCTACCTCACCCGCTTCGACGACTACGCCCGCGAACGCGCCGCGGTCGCGGACGCCGAGCTGGCCCGCGGCCTCGACCGCGGCCCACTGCACGGCATTCCCTTCGGTGTCAAGGACATCCTCGCGATGGCGGAAGGCCCGACGACCGCGCAGAGCCTCGTGCTGGACCGGTTGTGGGGCCAGGGCAAGGACGCGCCGGTCGTCGCGCGGCTCAAGGCCGCCGGTGCGGTGATCACCGGGAAGACGACCACGATGGAGTTCGCGTGCGGAATGCCCGACGCGACGAAGCCGTTCCCGGTGCCGCGCAACCCGTGGGACGCCGCGACGTGGCCCGGCGGGTCCAGCTCGGGGACCGGCAGCGGGGTGGCGGCGGGCATGTTCCTCGCCGGCCTCGGCACCGACACCGCGGGCAGCATCCGCATCCCGGCGGCGTTCTGCGGGGTGAGCGGGCTGATGCCGACCTTCGGCCGGGTGCCGAAGTCGGGGTGCGTGCCGCTCGGGTACAGCCTCGACCACATCGGGCCGCTCGCGCGCAGCGCCGAGGACTGCGCCGCCGTGCTGCAAGTCATCGCGGGATCGCACCCGAGCGACCCCGACTGCGTGGACCCGCCGTTCGCCGCGCCCGAGCTCGGCGGTGATCTGGCCGGGCTCCGGATCGGCGTGGTCCGGCAGCACCACTTCCCGGCGGAGGCGGACCCGGCGCTGGCCGGGGTGTTCGAATCCGCGGTGGCCGAGCTCGCAGCGCAGGGCGCGCAGCTCGTCGAGGTGGAGCTGCCGTACTGGCAGGAGATGATCACCGCGGACCTGGTCACCATGAGCTGCGAGGCGCTCGCGTACCACCGGGCGGACCTCACGAAGCGCTGGGACGACTACTTCGTCGCGACCCGCGCGATGCTCGCCCTCGGCGCCACGGCGTCCGGCGCGGACTACGTGCAGGCACAACGGGTGCGGCGGGTCGCGCAGGACGCGATCGGCCGGCTGTTCCACACGGTCGACGTGGTGGTCAGCCCGACGGCCGCGGTCGGTGCCCCGGCGTTCGACAGCCTGGTGGGGGCCGACGGCACCGTCGACGTCGGCGCGCTGTTCTCGGTGGTCTTCACCCCGTACTGGGACTCCGTGGGCAACCCCGTCCTGGCCGTGCCGATGGGCTTCACCGCCGCTGGGCTGCCGCTCTCGATGCAGCTCGCGGGGCGCGCGTTCGACGAGGCGACCGTGCTCCGCGCCGGCGCTGCGTTCCAGCGTGCGACCGACTGGCACCTGCGCACTCCGGAACTCGCCGCGACCGCCGCGGCAGCCTGACCCGAAGGGAATCGGAATGTCCGAAGTAGACACCACCGACGCCGTGCGGCGGATGCTCGGCGCCGCGGGTTTGCCGGCGAGTGAAGCGGAACTGGCGCGCTACGCGGCGGCTTATCCCGCGCAGCGGTCCGGATTGGACGCGCTCTACGCGGTGCCTGCCGCCCGCTACGCCGAACCGGCGCTGCGGTTCCGCGCCGAGTCGACCGTGGAAGACTGGGCTTCGTAGCCGCGATCACGGAATCGGGCCTCTGCCGGCGGGCGTTCACCGTGCGGCAGAGGCCTGTTTCCCCTTCGCTTCGCACGCGGCAGACTCGCAGCGTGAGCACCTTCGCGGCCCAGGCCATCCGCACCCAACGGCTCGACCTCCTTCCGCTGCACGTCGAGCACGCCGACGAGATGGCCGCGGTGCTGGCCGATCCGGCTCTGCACACCTTCATCGGCGGCACGCCGGACACGCCCGGAGCGTTGCGCTCGCGCTACCGGCGCCTGACCGCAGGCTCTCCCGACCCGGGCGTGTCCTGGTTGAACTGGGTGATCCGCCACCGCGGCGAGTCTTGCCTGACGGGCACCGTCCAGGCGACAGTCAGCTGCGCCGGCCACGGCCCCGTCGCCGAGCTCGCCTGGGTGGTGGGGACTCCGTGGCAGGGAAGGGGCATCGCCACAGAAGCGACCCGAGGTCTCATCGCCTCGCTCGACCGGCAGGCAGTGCTCACCGTCATCGCCCACATCCACCCCGAACACCGGGCATCCGCTGCCGTCGCCACGGCCGCCGGGCTCACACCGAGCGATGAACGGCACGAAGGCGAGATCCGATGGCGCCGGGGCGCCGGCCGATGACTTCGAACCGTTGTTCCGCACGACCCAGAAGGGGGCCGTAACCGGGAAACGGGCCTCTGCCACCCGGTGCGCGGCGTGCAGAGGCCCGTTTCGCCTGCGTCCTACTTGCCGAACCCGGCGCGGCGCAGGGCGTCGGCCATGGCGCCGCCGCCGAAGTTGCCGCCACCCTGTTGCTGGCCGCCGCGGCCCTTGCCGCCGCGGTTCTGCTGCTGGCCGCCGCGCCGCTGGCCGCCGCCACCCTGACCGCCACCGCCGCCCTGGCCGCGGTCGCGGCCGCCGCCACCGCCGCGGCGGTCCTGCGACGAGGCGCCCGGCTCGTCGTCCAGGCGCAGCGTCAGCGAGATCCGCTTGCGGGGCACGTCGACGTCGAGCACCTTGACCTTCACGATGTCACCCGGCTTCACGACGTCGCGCGGGTCCTTCACGAAGTTCTTCGACAGGGCCGACACGTGGGCGAGGCCGTCCTGGTGCACGCCGACGTCGATGAACGCGCCGAAGGCCGCCACGTTGGTGACCACGCCCTCCAGGCGCATGCCCGGCTTGAGGTCGCCGATCTTGTCCACGCCTTCGGCGAACGTCGCCGTCTTGAAGGCCGGGCGCGGGTCGCGGCCGGGCTTCTCGAGTTCGGTCAGGATGTCGGTGACGGTCGGGAGCCCGAAGGTCTCGTCGACGAACTCGGCGGGCTTGAGCGCCTGAAGCGTGCGCGCGTTGCCGATCAGCTCGCGGATGCCCGAGCCGGTGCTGTCGAGGATCCGCCGCACCACGGGGTAGGCCTCGGGGTGCACGGCGGACGAGTCGAGCGGGTCGTCGCCGTCCGGGATGCGCAGGAAGCCCGCGCACTGCTCGAACGCCTTCGGCCCGAGCCGGGCGACCTCCTTGAGCGCCGTGCGCGTGGTGAACGGACCGTTGGTGTCGCGGTGGGCGACGATGTTCTCCGCCAGCGACGTGGTGATGCCCGAGACGCGCGTGAGCAGGGGAGCGGACGCGGTGTTCACGTCGACGCCCACGGCGTTCACGCAGTCCTCCACCACCGCGTCGAGCGAGCGCGACAGCGACACCTCGGACAGGTCGTGCTGGTACTGCCCGACGCCGATCGACTTGGGGTCGATCTTCACGAGCTCGGCCAGCGGGTCCTGCAGCCGGCGCGCGATCGAGACGGCACCGCGCAGCGACACGTCCATGCCCGGCAGCTCCTGCGACGCGAACGCCGACGCCGAGTACACCGAGGCGCCCGCCTCGCTGACCACGGCCTTCGTCAGCTTGAGGTCCGGGTGCTTCTTGATCAGCTCGACCGCCAGCTTGTCGGTCTCGCGCGATGCCGTGCCGTTGCCGATCGAGATCAGCTCGACGTCGTGCTTGGCGGCGAGCGCGGCCAGCTCGGCGATCGACTGGTCCCACTTGTTCGCCGGCTGGTGCGGGTAGATCACGTGCGTGTCGACGACCTTGCCGGTCGCGTCGACCACGGCCACCTTCACACCGGTGCGGAAGCCCGGGTCGAGGCCCATCGTCGCGCGCGTGCCGGCCGGGGCGGCCAGCAGCAGGTCGCGCAGGTTGGCCGCGAACACGCGCACGGCGTCGTCCTCGGCTGCCTGGCGCAGCCGCATCCGCAGGTCGATGCCCAGGTGCAGGAGGATCTTCGTGCGCCAGGCCCAGCGCACGGTGTCGCCGAGCCACTTGTCGGCCGGGCGGCCCTCCTGCTTGATCCCGAACTGCTGCGCGATCCGCATCTCGTAGTCCGTCGGCCCGACGCGCGGCTCCGCGTCTTCGGCCCGCGGCTCCTCGGGTTCCATCGACAGGTCGAGGATCTCCTCCTTCTCGCCGCGCAGCATCGCGAGGATGCGGTGCGAGGGGAGCTTCGTGTACGGCTCGGAGAACTCGAAGTAGTCGGCGAACTTGGCGCCGTCGGTCTCCTTGCCGGCGCGGACCTTCGACGCGAGGTGGCCCTCGCCCCACATCTTCTCGCGCAGCTCGCCGATGAGGTCGGCGTCCTCGGCGAAGCGCTCCACGAGGATGGACCGCGCGCCGTCGAGCGCGGCCTGCGCGTCGGCGACGCCCTTGTCCGCGTCGACGAACACCGCGGCGGCCGCCTGCGGGTCGGTCGACGGGTCGCTCAGCAGCCCGTCGGCCAGCGGCTCCAGTCCCGCCTCGCGGGCGATCTGCGCCTTCGTCCGCCGCTTGGGCTTGTAGGGCAGGTAGATGTCCTCGAGCCGCGACTTCGTGTCCGCGGCGATGATCTGGGCTTCGAGGGCTTCGTCGAGCTTGCCCTGGCTCCGGATCGACTCCAGCACGGCCACGCGGCGCTCGTCGAGCTCGCGCAGGTAGCGCAGGCGCTCTTCGAGCGTGCGCAGCTGCGCGTCGTCGAGCATGCCCGTGACCTCTTTGCGGTATCGGGCGATGAACGGCACGGTCGACCCCCCGTCGAGGAGGTCGACGGCCGCCTTGACCTGCCCTTCGCGCACCCCCAGCTCTCCGGCGATGCGCTCCTCGACCGACTGCACGCTCACAACAGGCTCCTGATCCTTCTCGGTGTCCCGTGGCGAGCATTCTGCCGTCCGGGGCACCGCGACTTTCGTATGGGCCTGTCGAACCGTTCCTTGACACCGAGATTGGTCTAGTCCACTTTGTGGTGACGTACTTCACTCTTGTGTGGAGGTCCCCACCGTGTCCCCTCGGAAATCCAGACTGGCGCTCGGTTCGCTGGTCGCCACCGTGGCCGCGTGCCTCGGTATCACCCTCGCCGTCGGAGGCAGCGCTTCGGCGGCCAACATCCTGGCCAACCCCGGCTTCGAGAGCGGTAGCCTCGCGGGCTGGACCTGCAGCGGCTCCGCGTCCGTCGTGTCGAGCGGTGCCCACAGCGGGAGCAACGCGCTGAGCGCCGCGCCGTCGTCGTCGGACACCGCCCAGTGCGCCCAGCAGGTGCCGGTGAAGCCCAACACCGCGTACCGGCTCTCGGCGTGGGTGCAGGGCAGCTACGTCTACCTGGGCGTGTCCGGCACCGGCGGCGCCGACAGCAGCACGTGGACGCCCGGCACGAGCGGCTGGAGCCAGCTGTCGCTCGACTTCACCACGGAAGCGTCGACCAGCGTCACCGTCTACTTGCACGGCTGGTACGGGCAGCCGGCGTACCTGGCCGACGACGTGAACCTCGACGGCCCGGGCACCCCGCCGCCGACGACCCCGACCACCCCGACGACTGCGTCCACGACGCCGACCACTTCGCAGCCGCCGGTCGTCGGTGACCTCGCGAAGCACGTGCTCACGGGCTACTGGCAGAACTTCTTCAACGGCGCGAAGGCCCTGCGGCTCGCCGACGTGCCGAAGAGCTACAACGTCGTCGCCGTGGCCTTCGCCGACGCCACCGGCACGCCGGGTGCCGTGAGCTTCACGCTCGATTCCGGCCTGTCCGCGCAGCTCGGCGGCTACACCGACGCGCAGTTCCGCGCCGACGTGAAGACGCTGCACTCGCGCGGCCAGAAGGTGATCATCTCCGTCGGCGGCCAGAACGGCACGATCAGCGTGAGCGATTCGGCGTCGGCGACGAACTTCGCCAACTCCGTGAAGCAGCTGATCTCGACCTACGGCTTCGACGGCGTGGACATCGACCTCGAAAACGGCGTCAACCCCACCTACATGGGGCAGGCCCTGCGCAGCATCCACTCCGGCGGCGGCTCGATCATCACGATGGCCCCGCAGACGATCGACATGCAGTCCACGCAGGGCGGCTACTTCCAGCTCGCGCTGAACGTCAAGGACATCCTGACGGTCGTCAACATGCAGTACTACAACTCGGGCACCATGCTCGGCTGCAACGGCCAGGTCTACGCCCAGGGCACCGTCGACTTCCTCACGGCGCTCGCGTGCATCCAGCTCCAGGGCGGCCTGCGCCCGGACCAGGTGGCCCTCGGCCTGCCCGCCTCGGGCTCGGCGGCGGGCGGCGGCTACCAATCACCGGCCAACGTGGTTTCGGCGCTGAACTGCCTGGCCCGCGGCACCGGCTGCGCGGGCTTCAAGCCCTCGGCGACGTACCCGGCGATCCGCGGCGCCATGACCTGGTCGATCAACTGGGACGCGACCGCCGGGTACGCGTTCGCGAACACCGTCGGAGGCGGGCTCGCGAACCTGCCTTAGGAGGTGTTCCGGACAGACCTTGGAAGGACTCCCGCGACGGCAGGGGAGGGCGTCGTCGCGGGAGTTCCTTTCAAGACACCCCCAGTGCACGTGCTCAGAGGGGGGTGACCACGTGCCGGGGGTAAGCCTGCCGTGCGCCGGTAGGTGAACCTGTTGAGGGGTTGTTGAATCCGCTGGTCAGACCGTCTTTGGCGAGTCGACGATCGGCAGTGCGTCATGCTGCGGGCGGTCCGCGGGGCGGCGATGGGGTGGTCGGCACGCCGAGCTCGCGCACAGTCCGGATCGCCACCCCAACCTCCCCGATGGCTCTGGCTCAAGCCGAAAGGTCGTCGCGGACCGGGCTCCGTTCGGCGTCGCCACCGAACTGGTGAAGGTCACGTCGGCTGGCGACCGGTGGCTGGGCGACCTCGCGGAACTCGGCGGAAAAGGCGCGTTCGTCAAGGAGATCGACGCCGAACTGTTGCGCGGCGAAGCCGACCTGGCCGTTCACTGCCTCAAGGACATCCCCGGCGACGTCCCGATCGCCGACGGCCTCGCGCTCGCGGGCCACCCCACCCGTGATGACGTCCGCGACGCTGTCATCACCCGCGACGGCAGGCCTCTCGGCGAACAGAAACCGGGCGCCGTCGTCGGCACCAGCGCGGGTGCGCCGCACCGCGCAGTTGCGGTTGCACTACCCGCAGCTGACCGTGAAACCCTTGCGCGGCAACGTCAACACCCGGCTGGCCCGCCTCGACGAAGGGCACTTCGACGTGCTCGTCGCCGCCGTGCCGGGGCTCGTGCGGGTCGGCCGGCAGCACCGCATCACCGAAATCCTGCCGGTCGCGACCATGTGCCCGCCCGTCGGCGCGGGGATCGTCGCTCTCGTCGCCCGCGCCGACGACACCGAACTGCTCGACCTCGCCGGCCACCTCGACGACCCCGGCACCCACCGCCAGGCCGACGCCGAACGCGCCATGCTCCACGCACTCCAAGGGCACTGCAACAGCCCGATCGCCGGCGTCTGCACGACCGAGCCCACCGGCCGGCTCTCGTTGCAAGGCAAGGCGTTCACCCTCGACTGCACGTGGTGGCTCGACTCTCGCCACGAGGGCGTCCCCGACGACCCCGCAGCCCTCGGGTCCTTGGTCGGCTCCGACCTCCTGCGCCGGGGAGCCCGCGCCATCGTCGACGCCATTCCCCACTGACCACGCCCGGGAACGCGCCCGAAGAGACGATCACCCCCGAACGTCGACGATCGGCAACCGCAACGCGCCGGGGGCGGTAGGGGGTACTGCCGGGTGGCGCGGGGCGACCGGAGCCACCCGCCGGTACGGCTCGCCCGGAGCCGGGCGGGGGTCGGCGTCGCCGTTGTTGGGCCAGAGGGCCAGGGCGCGTTCGGCCTGGGCGGTGATGGTGAGGGACGGGTTGACGCCCAGGTTGGCGGAGATCGTGGAGCCGTCGACGATGTGGAGGCTCGGGTAGCCGTGGACGCGGTGGTACGGGTCGACGACGCCGGTGCCGGGGGAGTCGCCGATGGTGCAGCCGCCGATGAAGTGGCCGGTGATGGGGGTGTTGGCCAGGTCGGTCCAGGCGCCCTGGGGCAGGCCGCCGATCTTGGCGGCCACGCGGCGGGTGACCTCGTGGCCCGCGGGGATCCAGTCGGGGCTCGGTTCGCCGGTGCCCTGGCGGGTGGTCATGCGCCGGCCGAAGAGACCGCGCTTGGTGTACGTGGTCACGGAGTTGTCGAGCGTCTGCATGACCAGCAGGCCGATCATCCGCTCCGACCAGTGCCGCGGGTTGTGCAGGCGCGGCAGGTCGCGCCAGCGGCGCGCCAGTTCCCGCAAGCCCAGCGCCCACCGCCGTTTCCCCGGAACCGCGTCGACGAGGACCGTGGCCATCAGGCCCATCACGTTGCTGCCCTTGCCGTAGCGCACCGGCTCGACGTGGGTGACCGCGTCGGGGTGGATGGACGACGTGATCGCGACCCCGCGCGTGTAGTCGGTGTCCTTGCGCAGCGACCGCGCGGCGAGCACGGCCTCGGAGTTCGTGCGCGCCAGCACCCCCAGCCGCGGGGACAACCCCGGCAACGTCCCGTCGTCGCGCAACTTGTGCAACAGCCGCTGCGTCCCGAGCGCGGCGGCGGAAAACACCACTTGCCGCGCGGTGAACGTCCGGCGGCCCTTGCGCACCCACCGGCCCGTGCGCTCCGTGTCGACCGCGTACCCGCCGGCCACCGGACGCACCGAGACGGCCGTCGTCAGCGGGTGCACGACGGCACCCGCCCGCTCGGCGAGGTACAGGTAGTTCTTCACGGTCGTGTTCTTGGCCCCGACGCGGCAGCCGGTCATGCACTCGCCGCAGTGCGTGCAGGCGCGGCGGGCGGGACCGGCGCCACCGAAGAACGGGTCGGGTGACTCCTCGCCGGGCCGCGCGCCGAAGTACACGCCGACGGGGGTGCGGTGGTAGGTGTGCCCGATGCCCATGTCGTCGGCGACCTCGCGCAGCACCTCGTCGGCGGGCGTCGTCAGCGGGTTCTCGACCACGCCCAGCATCCGCTTGGCCTGGTCGTAGTAGGGCGCCAGCTCGTCCTTCCAGTCCGTGATGTGCGCCCACTGCCGGTCGCGGTAGAACGCGTCCGGCGGCTCGTACAGCGTGTTCGCGTAGACCAGCGAACCGCCGCCGACGCCGGTGCCGCTCATCACGAACGTGTTCTTGAGCAACGTCAGCCGCTGGATGCCGTACAGGCCGAGCTTCGGCGCCCACAGGTACTTCCGCAGCCGCCAGGACGTCTTGGCGAACTCGTCGTCGGCGAAGCGCCGCCCGCTCTCCAGCACGCCGACGCGGTAACCCTTCTCCTGCAGCCGCAACGCCGTGACGCTGCCGCCGAAGCCGGAGCCGATCACCAGCACGTCGTAGTCGGTGTTCACGAACCCACCACCCGGAAGTCGGCCGGGTCGAGGACCCGGGTCCTGCGGTCGTACTCCGTCACCAGGCCGGGCCAGTTGGTGCTCACGCGCCCGTCGGCCTGCCGGTACCAGCTCGTGCACGCGCTCCACACGCTGTGGCCCAGCCGTTTCTGCACCTCGCGGTCGTAGCGCTCCTCGACCTCCGGGCGAACGTCCAAGTAGGACACTCCCGGGCGCGCGAGCTGCTCCACGGCCTGGCGGATGTAGCGCGCCTGCCGTTCGATCATGTAGATGATGGAGCCCGCGCCGAGGTTGGTGTTGGGGCCGTAGACGCAGAACAGGTTCGGAAATCCGGGCACCGTCATCCCCAGGTACGCCCGCGCGCCGCCGCGCCACGCGTCGTCGAGGGTGCGCCCGTCGAGGCCCAGCACCTTCATCGAACCGAGGAAGTCGGTGGCGTTGAACCCCGTGCCGTACACGAGCACGTCGGCTTCGTGCTCCACGCCGTCTTCGGTGCGCACGCCGTGCGGGGTGATCTCGCGGATGCGGCCGGTCTCGACGTCGACATTCGGCTGCGCCAGTGCGGGCAGGTAGTCGTTGGTGAACAGGATCCGCTTGCAGCCCAACGGGTAGTGGGGCTTGAGCTTGCGCCGCAGCGCCGGGTCCTTGATGTGCCGGTGCCGCAGCTGGGCCGTGCGCAGCTCGAAGAGCCTGGCCAGCACGGGGTGGCGCGTCATCGCGTACGTCGCGTACTCGGCCAGCAGGAAGATCCGCAGCCGGCCGAGCAGCTGGGTCGCCGGGAGGGTTTCGAACAGCCGCTTCTGCCAGCGGGCGTAGCGCGTGTCCTTCTTCGCCATGACGTACGGCGCGGTGCGCTGGAAGATCGTGAGCTTCGCGGCCTGCTTCTGCAGCGGGGGCACGAACTGGATCGCGCTCGCGCCGGTGCCGATCACGGCGACGCGCTTGCCGGCCAGGTCCGCTTCGTGGTTCCACGTCGCCGAGTGGAAGGCGACGCCCTCGAAGCTGTCGCGGCCCGGGATGTCCGGCAGCACCGGGCGCGACAGCTGCCCGACGGCCGGCACGAACACGTCGGCTTCGTACGTCTCGCCGCCCGCGGTCTCGACGCGCCAGCGGCCCTGGTCGAACGTCGCGGCCGTGACCTCGCGCCCGTAGCGGATGTGGGTTCCGAGGTCGTGGTCGGCGATCACGCGCTTGAGGTACGCGTGGATGTCCGGCTGCATCGAGAACCGCTTCGGCCACCGGGGATTGGGCGCGTAGGAGAACGAGTACAGCGGCGACGGGATGTCGCACGCCGCGCCGGGGTAGGTGTTTTCGCGCCACACCCCGCCGGGCTCGCCCGCGCGCTCGAGGATCGTGAAGTCGTGGAAGCCGGCCCGCTTCAGCTCGATGGCCGTGCCGACCCCGCCGAACCCGGTGCCGACGATCAGCACCGACGGCGTCCTTGGCGTGTCACCCATCCCCAGGAAGTTACCGACCGGTTCGCCGTGGCGGAAGGACACGAACGGTCAGAGAATCGAGAATTCCGGCCAGTGGTCAGGCGGGGTTCAGCCGGACGTCGTGCTCGGCTTCGGGTTCGGCCCACTTGAGCAGCCGGCGCCCGGCGCTCTCCAGCGCGGACACGTCGCGCTTCGGCAGCCGTTCGAACGGCGTGAGCACGACCGTCGCCCGTTCGCGCGCGGTCTCGACCTCCCAATAGCCTTTCACGTACCCGCCGGCCAGCACCGTGCCCTTCACGATGCCGTTCTGCGAGATCACGCGCTTGCGGTGCTCGTCGGAGATCACACGCGTGCGGTCGGCGTAGGACAGGATCGGCTGCTCGAACGGGGCCAGCAGCCGCGGCGGTGCCGGCACGTCCTCGCCGGGCAGCGTGGCCTCGGGCAGGTCGTAGAGCGTCCGGCCGGCGTCGTCGAGGTACGTGCGCAGGTCCATGCTTTCGACGACTTCACCGAGCTTCGTGAGCCCGGACCACGTCTGCACGTCGGCGACCGACGCCGGGCCGAACGCCTTGAGGTAGCGCCGCACGAGCTGTGCCAGCGACGGCACGGCCGAAGTACCGGCGAGCCAGGTGTCGGCGACCTGGTACGTCGGCTGCCCGGCCCGGCCCCAGACCCCGCGCGGCGGGATCTGCACCAGCGGCAGGAGACAGCGCACCAGGTGCATCAGCGAGCCGCCGGGCCGCTCGGGCCACCGCTGCGCGAGCGCGGTGCCCAGCTGACCGCTCGTGTGCGGGCGCTGCGCGAGCAGGGCGCGCGCCTCGTCGGCGACCGCGCCGTGGTCCAGCCCGGCCACGAGCGCGGCGTGCTGGGTGTTCGTCTTGAGGTCGCGGTCCATCACGGGCTGCACGAGCGGGCGCCAGGCCAGCGCGTCGGCCGCCGTCACGAGGTGCACGGTGCCGCGCATCAGCACGAGCCGCACCACTTCGCGCTCGATCAGCAGCTTCGCCAGGTCCTCGGGCCGGAAGCCGTGCAGGCGCGTCCAGAGCGCGTAGTACGGCGGGAACGGCGCCTGCGCCTGCAATCCGGCGAGGTGCTCGACGGCTTCGAGTGCGGACAGGTTCACCCGGCGCAGGAGCAGCTGGCGGTCGAGCGTCGCGCGGTTGAGGGCGCGCCGGCTGAGCTTCATGAGGTGAGCGTAGCCAGCACCGCGGACAGTTCCGGCCCTCGAGAGGCGCGGGCCGCGGCCCCTGATCGATAATTCCGGCCATGGCAGAGCTGGCGGCCCCCGCGGTCCGCGACTGGGACTTCCCGCGCGGCACCGCGAGCGTGCTGCTCATGCTCGGGTTCGCCGAGGACCACGGAGTGCCCGCGGAGAAACTGCTGGCCGGCACCCCGCGCGAAGCGCTCACCGGCCCCGAGAAGCAGGTGGACGCGCGGCAGGAGCTGGCCGTGGTGCGGGCGCTCGTCGCGCACACCGGCGGTGGCGACGACCTCGCGCTGGAGCTGGGCCGGCGCTACCGCGTGACGACGTTCGGCATCTTCGGCTTCGCGTGCATCAGCAGCCCGACGATGCGCGACGCGATGCTGTTCGCGCTGCGCTACCTCGACCTGAGCTTCACGTTCTCCATCCCGCACGTGGAGCTCGACAGCCGCGGGATCGGCTTGGTCCTGGACGATTCTCGAGTGCCGGCCGACGTCGCGCGGTTCCTCGTGCTGCGGGACCTGGCGGCGATCCACACGGTGATGAAGGACCTGCTGCCGGAGATCTCCGTGCGGGGCCTGGAGTTCGGGTTCCCGGCGCCGGCGTCGGTGAAGTCCTATGTGGACATATTCGGCGTCGCGCCGCGGTTCGGCGCCGACCGGAACCGGGCGAGCTTCGACCCCGCGCTGCTGACGATGCCGCTGCCGCAGGCCAACGAGCAGACCGTGGCGCTGTGCGCGGCCCAGTGCGACGCGCTCGTGGCGCGCAGCCGCGAGCGGTCCGGCATCTCGCAGCTGGTGCGGGAACGCCTGGTGCGCCTCGGCGGCGTCGACGCCGGCATGGCGGAGGTCGCGCGCCAGCTCGCCGTGAGCCCGCGGACGCTGCGCCGCCGGCTCACCGAAGCCGGCACGGGGTACCGGCAGCTCGTGGACGAAGTTCGGCAGACCCTCGCCGAGGAACTGCTCGACACCGGTGCGCTGTCCGTGGAGGACGTCGCGCTGCGGCTGGGTTACGCCGAGGCGTCGAGTTTCATCTACGCGTTCAAGCGCTGGACGGGGATGACACCGGCGGCCTACGCGCGGCGGTCCGCTCCGCGAGCACGGCCGGGTAGGTGACCTCGAGGAGGTTCATGATGGACTCCACGAGGAACGTCCGCAGTTCGTCGCGCTCCAACGTCCCGCGGATCAGCCATTCGCGCGACGCGGCGCGCAACATCCCGCCGTACGAGCGGATCATCGCGCGCAGCTGTTCACGGCCTTCGCCGACGTCGGTCATCAGTGCCGCGGCCAGCACGCGGTCGGCCGCGACGTCGTCGGCCTCCAGCATGATCCGCTCGATCTCCGGGTCGCGGCCCGCGGCCTCGGGGCCGATCGCCGTGAGCCACGCGTCGCGGTTGCGGTCCACCACGTCGATCCAGCGCTCGATGCCGACCTCCAGGCGGCGCCGCACCGGTCCGTCGGGCAGCGCGTCGACCACGGGCGCGGGCACGATCATCATCTGCCGCACCACTTCGAGGTACAGCTCGCGCTTGCCGCCGAAGTAGTGGTTGATCAGGGGCCTCGCCACCCCCGCGGCCGCAGCGATGTCCGAAGTGGACACTGACGCGTAGCTGCCTGCTCCGAACAGCCGCCGCGCCACCGCGAGGATCTCGGCCCTGCGTTCGGCCGGTTCCAGCCGGCGCCGCGTGGGCCGGGTTCCGGTGCTCATCTCGTCAGCCTCGTCGTCGGTCGTCGTGCTGTCAACAACTTGTTTACTGCGCGTAAAGAATGTGGTTCGGTGTTGCGCACGACGGTATTTGGGCGGTCGGACGCTGTCGTTATCCAACCGGAATAACCGGCCGGTAACTACGCCGCCCCCTCGCGCGACGGATGGACTGGGGGCTCGGCGCTGGGGTAGGAGCACATGAGCGATGCGGAGGGCGGCGCGACGGGGCCCGCCGGGCGCTGGGTCAGCGTGCGCTTGCAACGCCGCCAGGTGTGGGTCGACGAACCCGCCTGCGCGGCCGACTGCACCGGGGACTGCCCGGTGGACCCGGGTTTGACGATGTCCTACGACGGCATCGCCATCAGCAACTTCGCCGACGGCGAACTCGTGGCCGAACGCTGGATCCCGCTGGGCGCGGAACCCAGCGAGGAAGACGACGAGGTCCTCATCGAGCAACTGCGCGCCGCCATGCTCTGGCAATCGCACCAACCACCCCACAGCACCACGGGCGATTAACGCTTGCCCCGTGGGACTTCCCGGCGCGAAGTGTCACATCAGGACAGTCGGGGGTGCGGGTCTTCGTGCTGTGACAGCACACCTCGCGATTGCGCGAACGTCTCCTCCGCGGCGGCCTTCGGGCAGAGTTCCCTGTGTGGCCTTGACTTCCGCTCGCCGGCGCGGAATCCGGCGCGAAAGCCCTGGGGTGCGGGGATTGTCGGATCCCTGCTCGGGAAATTCCCGAAAATCCCCGCGACGTCAGGATCGCAGGCCGTCGAACGCCATCTTGCAGACGGCGTCCGCGAGGTCCTCGGCCGAGGAGCCGCGGCGGGGGCGATACCACTCGATGAGCGAGTTCACGGTGCCGAACAGCAGGCGCGCGGCGACCGCCGGCTCGATGTCGGGGCGGACGTCGCCCTCGGCTTCGGCCTGTTTGACGAGATCGGTCACCAGGTGGTCGAACTCGCGGCGGCGGGCCAGCGCCGCGCGTTCGACCTTCGTGTTGCCACGCACGCGCAGCAGCAGCGTCACGAACGGCAGCCGGTCGGCCAGCACGAGCACGCTGCCGCGCACGAGGTGTTCCAGGCGGTCGATCGCGCGGCCGTCGAGGCTTTCGGTCGACGCGGCGATCTCGAACAAGCCGTCCAGCGCCCGGTTCACGGCGAGCCGCAGGAGTTCTTCCTTGCTGGGCACGTGGTGGTAGATCGCGGACTTCGTGATGCCCAGCTTGCGCGACAGGTCCTCCATGCTGGTGCCGTCGTAACCGCGCTCGTTGAACAGCTTCACCGCGACCTGCAGCAAGGACTCCAGGTCGTACCCGGGCCGCCCCCGCCGGGCCGGGGCGGTGTTCACGCCGCCTCCGCGGGAGGAAGTGCGCCGGCCGTGGTCACGTCCGGTCCCGCTCGTCGATGACCCGGCGCATCTTGCCCACCGACCGCTCCAGGGTGTCCGGATCCACCACGTCGACCCCGACCGTCACGCCGACGCCGTCCTTCACCCCGGCGATCAACGCGGCGGCGGCGGCCGTGCGCGCGTCGGCCGACGCGTCGTGGCGGGCCTCGACGCGCACGGTCAGGTGGTCGAGCCGCCCGCGCGTCGAGCGCACGAGCTGGAAGTGCGGGCTCAGCGCCTCGACGCGCAGCACGATCTCCTCGATCTGCGTGGGGAACACGTTCACCCCGCGCAGGATGATGAGGTCGTCGCTGCGCCCGGTCACCTTCTCCATGCGCCGGAACGCCGGCCGCGCGGTGCCCGGCATCAGCCGCGTGAGGTCGCGCGTGCGGTAGCGGATGATCGGCAGCGCCTGCTTCGTCAGCGAGGTGAACAGCAGCTCGCCCTGCGCGCCCGAAGGCAGCACCTCTTCGCCGAACGGATCGATCACCTCGGGGAAGAAGTGGTCCTCCCAGATGTGCAGGCCGTCCTTGGTCTCCACGCACTCCTGCGCGACACCCGGCCCCATCACCTCGGACAGGCCGTAGATGTCCACGGCGTCGAGCGCGAACCGCTCCTCGATCTCCGCGCGCATCTGCTCGGTCCAGGGCTCGGCACCGAAGATGCCGACCTTGAGCGAGCTCGCTCGCGGGTCCACGCCCTGGCGCTCGAACTCGTCGAGCAGCGTCAGCATGTACGACGGCGTGACCATGATGATCTCGGGCTTGAAGTCGGTGATCAGCTGCACCTGCCGCGCGGTCATGCCGCCCGACGCCGGGATCACGGTGCAGCCCAGCTTTTCCGCGCCGTAGTGCGCGCCGAGCCCGCCGGTGAACAGGCCGTAGCCGTAGGCCACGTGCACCTTGTGCCCGGGCCGCCCGCCGGCCGCGCGGATCGAGCGCGCCATCACGGTCGCCCACGTGTCGAGGTCGTCCTCGGTGTAGCCGACGACGGTCGGCTTGCCCGTGGTGCCGCTGGACGCGTGCAGCCGCCGGACTTGCTCCTGCGGCACGGCGAACATCCCGAACGGGTAATTGTCGCGCAGGTCGGCCTTGGTGGTGAACGGGAACTTCGCGAGGTCCGCGAGCTCCTTGCAGTCGTCCGGGTGCACGCCCGCGTCGTCGAACTTCTTGGTGTAGAAGGGCACCTTGGTGTACGCGTGGCGCAGCGACCACTGCAGGCGCTCGAGCTGGACGGCGGCGAGTTCGTCGGTGCTCAGTCGTTCGGCGGTGTCTTTCATCGGGTTTCCCGGCTCTTCTCGATGACGCGGCTGCGGCCGCGGAACTCGGCGACGACCTCGGGGCCGCCGGGGGTGTCCCGGTGCACGGTGACGTCGTAGATGCCGTTGCGGCCGTAGCGGGTGCGCTCGGTGGCCGTGGCGACGAGGTGGTCGCCGAGCCGGCCTGCCGCGACGAACGAGATCTCCGCACCGGAGGCGACGGTGACCGGCCCGTGGGTGTTGCACGCGAGGGCGAACGCGGTGTCGGCCAGCAGGAACACGAACCCGCCGTGGGCGATGTCGTGGCCGTTGACCATCGACTCCGTCACCTTCATGGTGGCGACGGCGCGGCCGTCGGCGGCCTCCACGAGCTCGATGCCCAGGCCCTTCGACGCCTCGTCGGTGTCGAACATGGCGTGTGCCGCGTTGCGCGTCGTCACGGGCGGCGACCTCCCGGTGAGTTACTGACCGAATGGCCGGTAAATCAGCGGCCGCCGTAAGTAAAGGCGGCCAGCGGGTTCCCTGTCAAGCACCGGGACTTCCGATCAGGCGCCGCACCGGCTACGATGGAATTACTGAACGTCCGGTTGGTAATTCGGTGTACAACACGGCGAGAGGGTCGGGCCCCATGGTTTTGCTCCGCAGCTACGTCTCCGGCGGCTGGCACACGGCGACGGACGAGGGAGTGCCGCTGCACGACGCGGCGACCGGCAAGGAGGTCGCCCGCCTGTCGTCGGCCGGTGTCGACTTCGCCGGCGCGCTCGACTACGGCCGCCGCGTCGGCGGCCCGGCTCTGCGGAAGCTCACGTTCCACCAGCGCGCGGCGCTGCTGAAGGCGCTCGCCTCCTACCTGCGTGAGCACCGCGAGGAGCTGTATGCGCTGTCGGCGCGCACCGGCGCCACCCTGGGCGACTCGAAGTTCGACGTCGACGGCGGCATCGGCTTGCTGTTCAGCTACGCGTCGAAGGGCAAGCGCGAGCTGCCCAACGACACCGTGTACGTCGACGGCGCCGTCGAGCCGCTGAGCAAGGGCGGCACGTTCGTCGCGCAGCACATCGCCACGCCGCTGCACGGCGTCGCGATCCAGATCAACGCGTTCAACTTCCCGGTGTGGGGGCCGCTGGAGAAGTTCGCGCCCGCGTTCCTCGCCGGGGTGCCGAGCCTGGTCAAGCCCGCGAGCCAGACCGCCTACCTGACTGCGAAGCTCGTCGAGCTCGTCATCGAATCCGGGATCCTGCCGGAGGGTTCGCTGCAGTTCATCGCCGGCGGCGTCGGCGACCTGCTCGACCACGTGACCGCGCAGGACCTCGTGTCCTTCACCGGTTCCGCGTCCACCGCGCAGAAGCTGCGCGCGCACCCGGCGGTCGTCCGCAACTCCGTGCGGTTCAACGCCGAGGCCGACTCGCTGAACTGCTCGATCCTCGCGCCCGACGCGCGCCCGAGCACACCGGAGTTCGACCTGTTCGTGAAGCAGCTCGTCACCGAGATGACGGTGAAGGCGGGGCAGAAGTGCACCGCGATCCGCCGCGCGTTCGTGCCGGCGGAGATGCTCGACGACGTCGCCGCGGCGGCGAGCGAGCGGCTCGCCAAGGTCGTGGTCGGCAACCCGGCCGCCGAGGGTGTCCGCATGGGTGCGCTGGCCAGCCTGGAGCAGCGTGAGGAGGTCCGCCGCTCGCTGAAGGCGCTGCTCGACGCCGGCAGCGTGGTGTTCGGCGACCCGGAGCACGTCGACGTCGTCGGGGCCGACGAGTCCACCGGCGCGTTCCTCTCGCCCGTGCTGCTGAAGGCCGACCCGGAGCGCTCGGAGCCGCACGAGGTCGAGGCGTTCGGCCCGGTGTCGACGCTGCTGCCCTACACCTCGATCGAGCAGGTCATCGAGTTCGCCGCGCGCGGCGGTGGCTCGCTCGCCGGTTCGATCGTGACGGGTGACCCCGAGTTCGCGCGGACCGTCGTGCTCGGCGTCGCGCCGTACCACGGCCGGCTGCTCGTGCTGGACGCCGACGACGCGAAGGAGTCGACGGGCCACGGCTCGCCGATGCCGCAGCTCGTGCACGGCGGGCCCGGTCGCGCCGGCGGTGGTGAGGAGATGGGCGGCATCCGTGGCGTGCTGCACCACCTGCAGCGCACGGCCGTGCAGGGTTCGCCCACGGTGCTCTCCGCGGTCACCGGCCGCTGGGTCGAAGGCGCGCCGCGCGTCGAGGGCGAGCACCCGTTCCGCAAGTCGCTGGCCGAGCTGCGCGTCGGCGACTCCGTGGTGGCCGGCCCGCGCACCGTGACGCGCGCCGACATCGACCACTTCGCCGAGTTCACCGGCGACACGTTCTACGCCCACACCGACGAGGCCGCCGCGGCCGCCAACCCGCTGTTCGGCGGGATCGTCGCCCACGGCTACCTGGTCGTGTCGTTCGCCGCGGGCCTGTTCGTCTCGCCGGAGCCGGGCCCGGTGCTCGCCAACTACGGCCTCGAGAACCTGCGGTTCCTCACGCCGGTCAAGGAAGGCGACGCACTCACCGTCACGCTCACCGCGAAGCAGCTCACCCCGCGCGTCGACCAGGAGTACGGCGAGGTCCGCTGGGACGCCGACGTCACCAACCAGAACGGCGAATCCGTGGCGAAGTACGACGTGCTCACCCTCGTCTCGAAGGAGCAGCCGTGACCGCGACAGTCACCGAAGAGGACCTGCTGGGCCACTTCGAGCACACCATCGAACGCGACCAGCGCATCGAACCGCGCGACTGGGTGCCCGAGGGCTACCGCAAGACGATGGTCCGCCAGATCGCGCAGCACGCGCACTCGGAGATCATCGGCATGCAGCCGGAGGGCAACTGGATCACGCGCGCACCTTCGTTGCGGCGCAAGGCGATCCTGCTCGCGAAGGTGCAGGACGAGGCGGGCCACGGGCTGTACCTGTACTCGGCGGCGGCCACGCTCGGCGCCGACCGCGCGGACCTCACCGACAAGCTGATCTCGGGACGGCAGAAGTACTCGTCGATCTTCAACTACCCGACGCTGACCTTCGCCGACGTGGGCGTGATCGGCTGGCTCGTCGACGGCGCGGCGATCTGCAACCAGGTGCCGCTGTGCCGCAGCTCGTACGGGCCGTACGCGCGGGCGATGATCCGCATCTGCAAGGAAGAGTCGTTCCACCAGCGGCAGGGCTTCGAGCTGCTGATGACGATGATGCGCGGCACGCAGCAGCAGCGGGAGATGGTGCAGGAAGCCGTGAACCGCTGGTGGTGGCCGTCGCTGATGATGTTCGGCCCGCCCGACGCCGAATCGCCGAACACGGCGCAGTCGATGGCGTGGAAGATCAAGCGGCACACCAACGACGAGCTGCGGCAGCGCTTTGTCGACATGTCGGTGCCGCAGGCGGAGGCGCTGGGCGTCACGTTCCCGGACCCCGACCTGCGCTGGAACGCCGAGCGCGAGCACTACGACTTCGGCGCCGTCGACTGGGCCGAGTTCAAGAACGTGCTGCAGGGCAACGGTCCGTGCAACAAGCAGCGCGTCGAGCACCGGCGCCAGGCCCATGACGACGGTGCGTGGGTTCGTGAGGCCGCTGTTGCGCATGCTTCGAAGAAGGAGGCTTCGCGATGAAGCACGACTGGCCGCTCTACGAGGTGTTCGTGCGGGGCAAGCGCGGGCTGAACCACGTGCACGTGGGCTCGCTGCACGCGGCGGACGACCAGATGGCGCTGCACCACGCCCGTGACCTGTACACGCGGCGCAACGAGGGCGTGTCGATCTGGGTCGTTCGCGCTGACAACATCACCGCGTCGTCGCCGGACGAGAAGGACCCGTTCTTCGCGCCGAGCGGCGACAAGGTCTACCGGCACCCGACGTTCTACGACATCCCCGACAACGTCCCGCACATGTGAGGCCTTGATGTCCTTCGACAACGTCTACGAGGCCATCACCGAGGACAACGACGCCCGGTGGGCCTTCGGTACGGGCTTCGCCGACCCGCTGTCCGGTGTGGACACTTCGGTGCCCTCTTCGCTGGACGCTTCGACTTTGGCGGCATACTGCCTGATGCTGGGCGACGACGCGCTGGTGTTCTCGCACCGCCTTCAGGAGTGGGTCACGAACGCGCCGGAGCTCGAAGACGAGGTGGCGATCGCCAACATCGGCCTCGACCTGCTGGGCCAGGCCCGGCTGCTGCTGGCGCGCGCCGGCAAGGCCGACGGAACCGGCCGCTCGGAGGACACGCTCGCGTTCCTGCGCGCGGAGAACGAGTTCCGCAACGTGCGGCTCGCCGAGCTCGGCGGCGGCCACTTCGGGCACCTGATGGCCCGGCTGCTGGTGTTTTCGACCTGGCGGCTGGCGTTGCTACAGCAGCTGGAGTCCAGTGTGGATCCGGTGCTCGCGGCAATCGCGGCCAAGGGTGTGAAGGAGCTGG
This sequence comes from Amycolatopsis sp. NPDC051903, assembly GCF_044452505.1. Classification (NCBI taxonomy): domain Bacteria; kingdom Bacillati; phylum Actinomycetota; class Actinomycetes; order Pseudonocardiales; family Pseudonocardiaceae; genus Amycolatopsis; species Amycolatopsis sp. NPDC051903. Next base: position 141,348 of record NZ_JBITBT010000008.1, read on the forward strand.
CCTACCATCGCGACTACGCGGCGCAGTGGGTCGTCCGCCTCGGTGACGGCACTTCGTTGTCGCACGAGCGGATGCAGGAGGGCCTCGACGTGGTGTGGCCGTACGTCGACGAGCTGTTCAAGACGCACTCGCTGGAGCTGGTGGACGCGGCGACGCTGCGGCCGGAGTTCGACGTCGTCCTCGACCAGGTGCTGGCCGCGGCGACACTGGAGCGGCCGACCGCAGGGGCCGTGGCCGGCGTGTCCGGGCGCACCGGACGCGACGGCGTCCACACGGAGCAGATGGGCTTCCTGCTGGCGCAGCTGCAGAGCGTGGCGCGGGCGATGCCGGACGCGACATGGTGACCGCCGTGTCGGCCCGCGCGGAAGCCGTGGCCGCGACCGTGACCGATCCCGAGCTGCCGATGCTCACGCTCGCCGACCTCGGCGTGCTGCGTTCGGTGTCCGAAGAGGACGGTCGCGTGACGGTGGCCATCACGCCCACCTACACCGGCTGCCCGGCCATGGACACCATGCGCGACGACCTGGAGCACGCGCTGCTCGGCGCCGGCTACGCGGACGTCGAGATCCGCACGGTGCTCGAACCGGCGTGGTCGTCGGACTGGATCTCGGCCGACGGGCGGCGCAAGCTCGCCGCGGCCGGGATCGCGCCGCCGGGCGCGGCGCCGCGGCGCGCGAGCGGACCGGTGCCGCTCACGTTGGCACCGCCCGTGTCGCGCATCGCGTGCCCGCACTGCGGTTCGCTCGACACCGAGGAGCAGTCGCGGTTCAGCGCCACCGCGTGCCGGGCGCTGCGGCGCTGCCGCGCGTGCCTCGAACCGTTCGAACACGTCAAGGAGATCTGAGTTGACCAGCACGATTTCCCGGCGCACCGGCTTCCACTCCCTGCGGGTGGCCGACGTCGAGCGGCTGTGCGACGACGCGGTCGCCGTGACGTTCGACGTGCCCGAAGCGCTGGCTGAGACGTTCGCGTTCGCCCCGGGCCAGTCGCTGACGCTGCGCCGCACCGTCGACGGGCGCGACGAGCGGCGGTCGTACTCGATCTGCGCGCCCGCCGGGCGGCGCCCGCGCGTCGGTGTGCGCCTGGTGCCGGACGGCGTGTTCTCGACGTGGCTGGTGAACGAGGTGCGTCCCGGCGACGTCGTCGACGTCGCGGCACCGACGGGGACCTTCACACCGGATCTGGCCGCGGGCGGTCACCACGTGCTCATCGCGGCCGGCTCGGGGATCACGCCGGTGCTGTCGATCGTCGCGTCGCTCCTGGAAACGCCCGACGCCACCGTCACCGTGCTCTACGGCAACCGGCGCACGGACACCGTGATGTTCGCCGACGAGCTGGCCGACCTCAAGGACCGGTACCCGGCCCGGCTGGAGCTCATCCACGTGCTCTCGCGCGAACCCCGCGAGGCCGAGCTGTTCACCGGCCGGCTCGACGCGGACAAGCTGCGCGCGCTGTTCGGTTCGCTCGTGCCGGTCGAGTCCGTGGACCACTTCTGGCTGTGCGGACCCTTCGGGCTGGTCACGGGCGCGCAGGAAGTGCTGGCCGCGCTGGGTGTGCCGGAGTCCCGGGTGCACCAGGAGCTGTTCTACGTGGACGACGTGCCGCCGGAGCCGGTGAAGCACGTGGACCCGGCCATCGCCGGCGCGGCCTCGGAGGTCACGCTGATCCTCGACGGGCGCTCGACCACGATGAGCCTGCCTCGGCAGTCGTCCATCCTGGACGGTGCGCAGAAGTTCCGGCCGGACCTGCCGTTCGCCTGCAAGGGTGGCGTGTGCGGCACGTGCCGCGCCCGCGTGACCGACGGCGCGGTGGACATGCGGCGCAACTTCGCGCTGGAGAAGTCCGAAGTGGACGCCGGGTTCGTGCTGACGTGCCAGTCGCACCCGGTGAGCGAACGCGTGACGGTGGACTACGACGAGTGACTCAGCGCCGCCGGCGGCGACGCCGGCCGGTGGCGAGGTCGTCCGGGGTGTCCGGTTCGGCGGCGGCCCGGGTCGTTTCGGGCAGGCCCATCATCTCGGCCGCGCGTTCCTGCGAGGCGGCGAACATCCCCGACGGCCGGTCCTTGGCGCGCCGCAAGGCTGACGGGCGCAGCCGGTTGTAGCCGCGCACGGCGACGGGCCGGCGGGTGCGCAGCTCGAACTCCGGCGCGTCGGCCAGCTCGGCCGCGAGCGCGCGGTCGACGAGCACGGTGCCGGGCCGGGCGACGGACGTCAGCCGGGCGGCGAGGTTGACGACCGAGCCGTAGACGTCGCCGAAACGCGACAGCACCTGCCCGTAGGCCAGACCTCCGCGCACGGCGGGCAGGGTGTCCGATTCCGTCGCGCGTTCCGCCAGCGTCAGCGCGATCTCGGCGCCGGACGCGGGGGAGTCGGTCACGTAGAAGACCTCGTCGCCGATCATCTTCACGATGCGGCCGCGGTGGTCGGCGATGATGCCGGCCGCGAGCGATTCGAACGCGTCGAGCACTGCGCTGAGCTCGTCCTCGTCGACCTGGCGGGTCATTTTGGTGTAGCCCACCATGTCGGCGAAGCCGACGACCTGCGGGCGCGCTTCGAGGTCGTCGTCGGCCGCGAAGGCGCGCCCCGCGTAGGCCGCGAGGTGGCGGCGCCACACGAAGCTCTGCACCTGCTCCAGTTCGGGCAGGAGGCGTTCGACCAGCCGCGTGACCTGGCGGTCGTTGCCGGCCAGGTCCGGGTGGTCGGTGATCAGCGACCACAGCAGGTGCACCTGCCACTCGGCCAGCCGCGACAGGTGCTGGCCGAGCGCGCGCGTGACCGCGACTTCGAGGTTGCCCGCCACGAGCCCCGACTGCACGAGGTTGTCGGCCGTGCGCATGGCTTCGACGTCGGCGTCGGTGAAGACCACCTCGTCGTCTGCTGCGGTCGCGAACCCGAGGGCGCGCCACAGGCGGCGCGAGCGTTCCTCGGGCACGCCGGCTCGCCGGGCGACTTCGAGGCGCGTGTACTTGCTCGGGCCGCCGAGGAGGAGTTCCTCGAGGCGCTGCTGCAGGCCGGGGGACTCGGGCACGGCTCAGGTGGTGTGCACGATGAGCACGTCCACACCCGACTTGCGCGCGACCTCCGCCGGCACCGAGCCCAGGATGCGCCCGGCCAGCGTGTTGAGCCCGCGGTTGCCGACCACGAGCAGGTCGGCGCCGCGGTCGTGCACGACCTTCCGCAGCGTATCCACGGGCTCGCCCTTCACGGCGACCGTCTCGATGTCCGCCGCGCCCGCCTTCGCCGCGCGGTCGCGGGCGCTCTGGAGCGTGTCTTCGGCCGGGGCCGAGCCGACGACCTGGTACGCCTCGTCACCCAGTTCGTCCTGGGCTTTCTCGATGTCGTGCTTGCCGGCGGGGTAATACGCGCACACCACCACCAGCTTCGCGCCGGCGTCCGCGGCCACCCCGGCCGCCCGATCCACCGCGGCGAACGACGAGTCCGACCCGTCCGTCCCCACCACCACGGTCCGATAGACAGCCATCCAGAACCTCCCGGCGATCCCGAAACGGGGCGGCGTCGCCCCTCTTGTCGGTTGTTCCGGGGGAAGGTTACTCGCCAGTCGGTTGTCCCGCCGGGCACGGTGGGCGCCGAGCCGAATTTGCTGGCCGGCGCGGTGTGTTTCGGGCCGGCCACACTCGTGCCGTCCTGCCGTTCCGCCTTGCGAAAACGACGGCCGGGCGGGTGAGTTTTGTGGCGGGTCCGGCCAGCTCGGACTCCCGCGGCGTGTCGGTCTGGCCGCGTCGGCGGAAGTCCCGCCAGTGCCGTGCGGAGATTGGCCCGACTGTTCGCCACAGTGGCGGACCCAGTCACGCGACGTGGAGGAATCCCGTGGCGCGTTCGGCCTGGTCACGTCGCCGAAACCCCGCCGGTGCCATGCGGGAATGGCGGCCCCACTTGTTCGCCGCGGGTGGAAGCACTGGTTGAGGTGCTTCCACCGCCGGGCCGCGAGCCCGGCGTCCCTGGGGATTCCCCGTACATCCGCGCCGGTCGGCGGTTACGGGAAGCCGCTGGCCGGTCCGGTCGGAGGGTCAGTCGTTGCGTTTGCCCGGGCCCGGGGAGGGCTGGGCCTGGACCTTTGCCTTCGGCACGTCGGCCGTGTTGAGGCGGACGGTCTTCTCGACGTCGCCCTGCATCGAGACCGAGCCCGGCTCGGCGGGCTTGGCCTGAGGGCTCGCCGGCTTCTTCGGTGCGGTCTTCGCGGGTGCCGGCTCGGCCTTGATGTCGGCCGGGATGTGCGTGTCCGTTTCGCCCAGGACGTGGTGGGCTTCGGCGAGCACGGTGCGGGCCTGGCGGACCTGGTCGGCCAGGCTGGTGCGGACGTTGCGCAGCGCTTCGACGCGCTCGTTGGCCTGGGTGATGCGCCGGTTGGACTCGTCGGTGGCCGTGCGGACGCGGCGGCGCGCCTCGTCGGCGGCTTCGGCGAGGCGGGCGTTGGCCTCGGTGATCGAGTCCTGCTTCCGCTTGTTCGCGTCGGCCACGGATTCGCGCTGGCGGCGGTCGATCTCGGCGCGGGCCGCTGTTTCTTCTTCCAGCACCTTCGCGCGGATGGCGGCGGCGTCTTCGGCCGCTTCGCGCACGCGGCGTTCGGCCTCGGCCTTCGACGCGGCCTCCTGCTCGGCCAGCACGCGCATGGCCTCGGTGCGGCGCGCGGCCATCGCGATCTCGAAGTCCTCTTCGACCTGCGTGCGGCGGGCCTCGGATTCGGCGTCGAGCTTCTGGCGCTCGGCTTCGGCCTTGTCGGTGATCGACTTGGCCTCGGCGCGGGCGTCCTCCAGCACCTTGCGGTGCTCGGCCTCCATCTCCTTGCGCCGCAGGTCGAGCTCCGTGAGCAGCTGCTCGTAACGGGCGCGCATGGCGCTGGCGTCGGTCTCCGCCTTGGCGCGGATGTGGCCGGCCTCGGCCTCGGCGCGCGCCCGGGTGTCGGCGGCCTCGTCCTGCGCCAGGCGCAGCATGCGCTGCAGGCGCTCGGACAGGCCTTCGACGCTCGTCGGCGGCTGGGCCAGGCGGTCGACCTGGCCCCGCAGGTCGGCGATCTCACCGCGCGCGATTTCCAGCTGGCGGGCCAGATCGCCCGCCTGTGCGATGGCGGCGTCGCGGTCGCCGGTGAGCATCTTCAGGTCGGCGTCCAGCCGTTCCAGATGTTCGTCGACCTGCGCTCGGCTGTACCCGCGCTTCGCCACGTCGAAGCCGGCTCCCAGCGGCACAAGCTCCCGTTCCTCGCCAAGGCTCATGTCCCTACCGTAGTCGCAACGCGGTCACGGACGGGTGAGCACCCAGGCTGTCCGCACGAGCCTGCGCCGAGCGGCGGAACACAGTAGCCCGATGGCTCGGACCTCCGACGAAACCAGCCTCAACGGAACTGTGATGAACCATTCTTGACCGGCTGGCCAACCAAGGCGCATGATCGAGGCAGGGAAACATCCTGAACAGCGAGTTCTCCGCGGAGGTGAGCACGAATGAGTGAAGTCTCGACGCGCGCCTGGACGAGGCCCCATGACTGGGCCGAAGTCGTCATCGGTGTTGTCGCCGCTCTTTCACCCCTTTGGCTGAGCACGGACACGATGACGATGTGGACGATGGTGGTCCTCGGTGCGCTGATCGCCATCGACGGCCTGGTTTCGCTCGCGGCGCCGGGTGCCGTCTACGGCGAAGGCATCCAGGTCGTCCTCGGGGTGTTGCTGTTCATCGCCCCCTGGGTGATGGGGTACACCGGGTTCAACGGGGCGTCCTGGACGTCCTGGGTCGCCGGTGCGCTCACGATCATCGCCGGCGCAGCCGCGATGCCGATGGCCAACGCCGCCCACCGGACGGCGGGGCAGCACTGAAGGAGCTGACATGACGGAGGACTCGGCGAGGGAGCGGATCCTGTGCGCGGCGGAAGCGCTCTTCGCCGAGTCCGGCTTCGACGCCACCCCGACGTCCCGCATCGCGGAGCGCGCCGGGGTACCGAAGGGTCTCGTCCACTACTACTTCCGCCGCAAGTCCGATCTACTGGCCGCGCTGGTCGACCGCCTGCCCGACGAGCATATCGAGCCGTCGACGGTGGTCGTGCCCGGTGACCTCGCGGGGTCGCTGCGCCGGCTCGTCTCGGAACTCGACCGGCGGTTCACGGGTTCGCTCGGCCTTTCGCACCTGCTCTGGCGAGAGGCCGACACCCACCACGTCGTGCGCGACGCCCTCGGCGACCGCTTCCAGCAGCTCGTGCGGCTCGTGCACTCGGTGATCGTCGCCTCGACGGGCGGGCGGCTCGCCGTCGCGGACATCGACAGCGCGTCCGGCCTGCTGGCCCGCGCCGTCAGCCACCGCCACGCCACGGCCCGCCACTCGGGCGACGACCGGCCCGCCGAATTCGACGGCGAGCTGACGTTCCTCGCGAACGCGCTCTCCGCGAAGACGCGCACCGACTGAGCGTCAGCGCGCGGCGGGCTCCACCAGTTCGACGAGCACGCCCCCGGCGTCCTTGGGGTGCACGAAGTTCACGCGGCTGTCGGACGTGCCGCGCTTGGCCTCGTCGTACAGCAGCCGCAGGCCCTGCTCGCGCAGCGCGGCCGCGGCGGCGTCCACATCGGACACGCGGAACGCGAGCTGCTGCAGGCCCGGCCCGCTGCGGCCGAGGAACTTCGCGATGGTCGAGTCGTCGCGCAGCGGCGCGAGGAGCTGGATCATCGTCTCGGTGCCCGCGGTGCCGGGCGCGCGCAGCATGGCCTCGCGGACACCCTGTTCCTCGTTCACCTCCTGGTGCGCGACTTCCAGGCCGAAGTGCTCCGAGTGGAACGCGATGGCCTCGTCGAGGTCGGGCACGGCGATGCCGACGTGGTCGATGGCCGTCACGAACGGCTTGAGCACGGCCCGCGCGTCAGTGTTCATGGAGGCAGGATAGGGGCCGGGTGAACACCCCGGAGGTGACGTGCGTCCCCTCACACTGGCTCAATCAAGACAGCCCGGGCGCGGGTAGAGTCGACAAATCGTAGGTGTTCGGAATTCTTGGGAGGACGACGTGTCCGGTTCCGTGATCCTGGGCGCTGCCCGTACCCCCATCGGGCGGCTCCTCGGTTCGTTGAAGGACTTTTCGGGAGCGCAGCTCGGCGGGGTGGCGATCAAGGCCGCGCTGGAGCGGGCCGGGGTGTCGCCGTCCGAGGTCGAGTACACGATCATGGGGCAGGTCCTCACCGCAGGTGCGGGCCAGATCCCGGCTCGGCAGGCCGCCGTGGCCGCGGGCATCCCGATGGACGTGCCGGCGCTGACCATCAACAAGGTGTGCCTGTCGGGCCTCGACGCGATCGCGCTGGCCGACCAGCTGATCCGCGCCGGTGAGTTCGACCTCGTCGTGGCGGGTGGCCAGGAGTCGATGACGCAGGCGCCGCACCTGCTGCCGAAGTCCCGCGGGGGCTTCAAGTACGGCGACGTGACGATGCTGGACCACATGGCTTACGACGGGTTGTTCTGCGCATTCGACCAGGTCGCGATGGGCGCGTCGACGGAGAAGCACAACACCCGGTACGGCATCACCCGCGAGCAGCAGGACGAGTTCTCCGCGCGTTCGCACCAGCGCGCGGCCGCGGCCATCGAGGCCGGATTCTTCCGCGAGGAGATCGCGCCCGTCACGATCCCGCAGCGCAAGGGCGACCCGATCGTCTTTTCCACCGATGAGGGCGTCCGCGCCGACACGACGGTCGACGGCCTGGGCAAGCTGCGCCCCGCCTTCGCCTCCGACGGCACCATCACGGCCGGCTCGTCCTCGCAGATCTCCGACGGCGCCGCCGCGGTGATCGTGGCGAGCCCGGAGAAGGCCGCGCAGCTGGGCATCACGCCGCTGGCCGAGATCGGTGCGCACGGTGTGGTCGCCGGCCCGGACGCCTCGCTGCACGAGCAGCCGTCGAACGCCATCCGCAAGGCACTGGCCAAGGCGAAGCTGGACGTGAGCGACCTGGACCTGGTGGAGATCAACGAGGCGTTCGCCGCGGTCGGCGTGGTGTCGTCCGAGAAGCTGGGCCTGGACCCGTCGAAGGTCAACGTCAACGGCGGCGCCATCGCCCTGGGCCACCCGATCGGTGCCTCGGGCGCCCGGCTCGCCGTGCACCTGGTGCACGAACTTCGCCGCCGCGGCGGCGGCCTCGGCGCCGCGGCCCTCTGCGGCGGCGGCGGTCAGGGTGACGCACTGCTGCTGCGGGTTCCTTCCGCCTGATCCTGCTGGTTTTTGTCGAGCCGGGTGGCCTGGTGGCCGCCCGGCTCGTTTTTGTGTTCCGGCGCTGCGGCATTCGGGCGATTCTCTGCGAAGACCACCCTCTCGGTCTCTCTCCGTAGTAAGTTGACTTCGGAGGGTAGTTGCGAGGGGGAGTGAACGGTGCTGAGCGCACAGGGGCGCAGACACGTCCAGCGTCAGGTGGCGGATCTGCTGGCAAACCGGTGGCCCGGGCTGGATCCGTTGCGGCGCAACGTGGTCGGTGAGCTGCTGACGCGCACCGCGGAGGGCTGGCACGTCCTGTTGCGGTCGGATCTGCCGGAGCCCGCATCGGCGGCCGATGCGTTTCTGCTGGGGCGAAGCGGAGTTTTCGCCGTGGTGGTCGCGGATCGGCCACCCGATTCCGCGCAGGCGGTGTTGCGGCACGCCGAAGAGCGGTTCGCGTCGATCCGCGGTTCGCACGGCCGGCTGCTCGCGCCGACGGCGATCACGATGGTCGTGATCGGCGGGGCGCCGGGGCCGGCCCGGGACGCGCGCCCGTACTGGGCGCTGCCGGTGGCGGAGTTGGCCAAGCTGTTCCGCCGCGGTGTGTTTCGTTCGACCCGCAGGCAGGCCGACGAGCTCGCCCGGGCGGCCGAGCAGCGGCTGCCGGAGTACACGGCGGTGGTGCTGCGCCCGCCCGAGCGCGAACCCGAGCCCGCGGGGTTGCTGGCCACGAGCGATGTCACGGAAGGCCAGGTCTCGGCGGCGCTGGAACGGCCGTTCGGCAGCTGGATGACGTTCCTGCACCCGCAGCAGCACGCTGTCGTCACGCGCGACTACGGCGGCCCGGCCCGGATCAGCGGTCCCGCCGGCACCGGGAAGACCGTCGTGGCGTTGCACCGGATGCGCCACATCGGCCGGCGCAGCACGGGAAAGCTGTTGTTCACGACGTTCGTGCGCACGTTGCCCGTCGTGCACGAAACCGCGTTCCGGCGGCTGGCGCCAGAGCTGTCGGGCCGCGCCGAGTTCGAAAACCTGCACGGCTGGGTGCGGGATTTCCTGCGCCGCCGGGGGATCGAGCTGAACGTGCAGCGCGGCGGGATCGACAACGCGTTCGGCCGGGCCTGGCTGCGCCACCGGGCCGGGCTGGCCGGGATCGAACCGTCCGCCGAGTACTGGCGGACCGAGGTCGACCGCGTGATCAAGGGCCGCGGGGTGCGCACGTTCGAGGAGTACCGGAAGATCCCACGCCGCGGCCGGAGGCTCGCGCTCGGCGACGGGCACCGGGAGCGGGTGTGGGCGCTGTACGAGGCCTACCGCGACAACCTCGCGAAAGGCGGTTTGCACGACTACAACGACGTGCTCACCGTCGCGCGTGCCGAACTCGTCCGGCGGCCGCTCGCGCACCCGTACGAGATGGTGGTCGTGGACGAGGTCCAGGACGTCACGCTCGTCGGGCTCCGGTTGCTGCGCGAGATCGCCGGCGACGGGCCCAACCGGCTCCTGCTCGTCGGCGACGGGCAGCAGCAGGTGTGCCCCGGCGGCTGGCGGCTTTCCGACGCCGGGATCCCCGTCCAGGGCCGTGGCGAGGTGCTGAAGGTCAACTACCGCAACCGGTCGGGCATCCTCGACTTCGCCCGGCGCATCGACGCCGGCAACGAGGTCGACGACCTCGACGGCGCCGCGGGGGTGGTGCTGCGCGACGTGGAAGTGGTCAACGACGGCGGCCGCACCCGCACGTGGCGTGGCAGCCGAGCGGAGCTGCGCGCCGCGCTCACCGACGCCGTGCGGGACTTGCCGCGTGGGCACACGGCGCTCATCACCTTCAGCAAGCACGACGCCGACGAATGCCGCCGTCTGCTCGAAGGCTCGGGCATCGCGACGCAGAGCCTGGAACACCACACGGGCGTGCCCGGCGACCGCGTGAAGGTGGGCACCGTGCACCGCGCGAAGGGGCTCGACTTCCGGGCGGTGCTGGCCGTTCAGTTCCCGCCGCGCGACGCCGCGAACAGCGACGCCGCGCAGCAGGAGACGGAGGAGCTGCGCGGCCGCCAACGGCTCGTCGCCGCCACCCGGGCGCGGGACTTCCTGTGGTGGGGCGTGGTGGCCGATGCGGCGTGACCGGGGATCAGGCGTGTTGTGCCGCTTCGTACAGCGGCTTCGTCACCGCCTCGCTGAACTGCGGGCCCACCAGGTACCGCGTGCAACCGTCGGCCGACGTGCACGGCTTGCCCGACGCGTCGAAGAAGCCCGCGTGCGTGTTGTCGCCGACGACGGTGCCGAGGCCGGTGGCGGGGTCGAAGTCGCGCAGGCGAGGGCCGCCGCTGGAGCCGCCGCCCATGACGCAGGCAGTGCCCCACTGGTCGGCGGAGTCGGGGGCGTCCGGGGTACCCGGCCAGTGGCGGGCGGGGCCGTGGCAGAAGGCGAGGCGGGCGCCGGTGTATTCGGGCAGGCCTTCGCGCGCGGGGTCGCTCGCGGCGCGCGGGTAACCGAACTGGTGCACGTCCGCGTCCCCGGGCAGGTCGAAGCCCAGGTGTTGCGCGGCGCCGACGGTGTCCTGCACCAGGTGGCCGTCGGCGCCGGCGTTCAGGACGACGAAAGCCTGGTCGTACGAGTCGAACTTCTGGGCGTTGATCTGGTCGTTCTGCAGCCACGTCGCGTCGGCGACGCCGGCGCGGGCGACGAACTTCCCGTAGGGCGCCTGCCCGTCGTGGTACCCGGGGATGAAGAGGGAGTGGGTGTTCCAAGCGTTGTGCTCGCCGATGAGGTCGGTGTTGTTGACGCAGTGCCCGGCCGTGACGATCGTGCTGCGGTTGGCGCTGTCGACGACCGTGGCGGTGCAGCTGACGTCCTCGCCGTGGTCGGTGAAGAAGAGCCGGCCGACGGTCGGGGCGGGCTGGGTCCACGGCGCGCCGTCGGGCCCGGCTTTCGGCGGGTTGTCCGACGACGGCTGGGTGAGGGCGCTCAGCCGATCGGGCGTCCAGTAGTCGAGCACGGCCTGTTGCTCGGCGGGCGAGGTGGCCAGGGGCTGCACGACGGGACCGGCCGCGGCGGACGCGGCGCTCGGCGCCAGAACCGCGACCGATGCGGCCGCCACCGCGCTGAAGAAGAGGCGAGTGATCATGCGCGGCACGCTAGGGAACGGTTGTCAGGAGCCGGTCAGCGTTTCGTGAGGCCCCGACTTTCGCGGGGAGGCGAGTGGTCCGGACCCTTCCTATACTGCGGTCCTCGAACGGGAGGGTTACCACGATGAAGAGGCTCCTCGTCACCGCGCTGGCCGTCGGCGCGCTGTTCGCTGCCGGCGTCCCGGCCGCGCAGGCCGCACCGCCGCGCACCACGCACGGCGCGTGCCAGTACACCGAGACGCCGGACGAGCCCGCCGCCCGCCCCGTCCCGCTGCCGCCCGACCCGCGCCACACCCCCGACCGCGGCGGGGTCGACGTCGCCGTGCTCACCAACCAGGGCTCGCTCGGACTGCGGCTCGACCGCGCGGAGGCGCCCTGCACCGTGCAGAGCTTCCTGCACCTGGCCCGCCACGGCTTCTTCAACCGCACGATCTGCCACCGCCTCACCGCGTACCCGACCCTGAAGGTCCTGCAGTGCGGCGACCCGTCGACCACCGGTGAGGGCGGCCCGGGCTACCGCTTCCGCGACGAACTGCCCACCACGCTCCCGCCCGCGCCGAACGACCCGACGGGCCGGCGCCGCACGTACTCCCGCGGCCTGCTCGCCATGGCCAACGCCGGCCCGGACACCAACGGCAGCCAGTTCTTCCTCGTCTACGGCGACTCCAGCCTCTTGCCCGACTACACCGTCTTCGGCACCGTCGGCGCGCCCGGCCTGCGCACCCTGGACCACGTCGCCGCCGGCGGCATCCGCCCCGACGCCGACACCCCGCCCGGCACCACGCCCGTCGACGGCAAACCGGTGCGGACGACCGAGCTGAAGCTGGTGCTGCCGCTGGGTTTCTAGGCTCGCGCAACCGCACGCGATCCGGCGCTCACCCCGCTGCCGATGCTGCAACGACAAAGCGGGCCGGAGCCACCCGGCCCCGGCCCGCTTTGTCGACTACCGCGACGTCAGTGCTGCACAGCCTTTTCGGCCCCGGCGCCCGTCAGCGCGCGGACCTCCATCTCGGCGTACTTCTTCGCCGTCCGCTCCTTCGACAGGATCGTCCCGAGCCACCCGAGCAGGAACGCCACCGGGATCGACACCAGTCCGGGGTTGTCGAGCGGGAACCAGTGGAAGTCGACGCCCTGCAGCATCGACGGGCTCTTGCCCGTCTTCGCGTCGATCGGCTTGCCGGACACGGCCGGCGAGAAGATGATCAGCACGATCGACACGATCAGCCCGCCGTAGATGCTCCACAGCGCGCCCTGCGTGTTGAACCGCTTCCAGAACAGCGAGTACAGGATCGTGGGCAGGTTGGCCGACGCCGCGACGGCGAAGGCGAGCGCCACGAGGAACGCCACGTTCTGCCCGTTGGCCAGGATGCCGCCGAGGATGGCGACGGCGCCGATGACCACGGCCGTCCAGCGGGCGACCCGCACCTCGGAACCCGTGGAAGCCTTGCCCTTCTTCACGACGTTCGCGTACACGTCGTGCGCGAACGAAGCCGACGCGGTGATCGTCAGGCCCGCCACCACCGCCAGGATCGTCGCGAAGGCGATGGCCGACACCAGGCCCAGCAGCACCGGGCCGCCGAGGTTCAGGGCGAGCAGGGGAGCCGCCGAGTTGACGCCGCCGGGGGCGGCCTTGATGTCGTCCGGGCCGACGAGCGCACCGGCGCCGTAGCCGAGGACCAGCGTGAACAGGTAGAACACGCCGATCAGCACGATCGCCCACACCACGGAGCGGCGGGCGTCCCGCGCGGTCGGCACGGTGTAGAAGCGCATCAGCACGTGCGGCAGGCCCGCGGTGCCGAGCACCAGCGCGATGCCGAGCGAGAAGAAGTCCAGTTTGGACGTTCCCGTGGCGCCGTACTGCTTGCCCGGCCCCAGCAGCGTCTCCCCGGCCTTGCCGGCCTTGTCGACGGCACCCTGCAGCAGCGCGGAGAAGTTGAAGCCGTACTTGCCGAGCACCCACAGCGTCATCACGAGCGCGCCGATGATCAGCAGCGCGGCCTTGATGATCTGCACCCAGGTGGTGCCCTTCATGCCGCCGATGAGCACGTAGGCGATCATGATCACGCCCACGATCGCGATGACGACCGACTGCGCCGCCTTGCCTTCGATCCCGAGCAGCAGCGCGACGAGACCGCCGGCGCCCGTCATCTGCGCCAGCAGGTAGAAGAACGACACGATCAGCGTCGAGATGGCCGCCGCGGCGCGGACCGGGCGCTGCTTCATGCGGAACGCCAGCACGTCGCCCATCGTGAAGCGGCCGGTGTTGCGCAGGAGCTCTGCCACGAGCAGCAGCGCGACCAGCCACGCGACGAGGAAGCCGATCGAGTACAGGAACCCGTCGTAGCCGTACACCGCGATGGCGCCCGCGATGCCGAGGAACGACGCGGCCGACAGGTAGTCACCGCTGATCGCGATGCCGTTCTGCGGGCCGTTGAACGCGCGGCCGGCGGCGTAGTAGTCGGACGCCGTTTTCGTGTTGCGGCTCGCGCGGAACACGATCACCAGGGTGATCAGCACGAACACCGCGAAGATGATGATGTTGAGCGTCGGGTTGCTGCCCTCGACGCCCGCGGCGAGGGTTTTCATCGGCGCTCCTTCTCGGCCGGGTTCTCGATGTCTTCGCGGATGCGCTCGGACAGCGGGTCGAGGTTCCGGTTGGCGTAGCGCACGTAGAGCCACGTGATCAGGAACGTCGACACGAACTGCAGCAGCCCGAACAGCAGGCCGACGGTGAAGTTGCCCGCGAGCTTCGTGCTCATGAAGCCGTGGGCGTAGTCCGCCAGCAGCACGTAGAGCAAGTACCAGGCGAGGAACAGCACCGCCATCGGGAAGACGAAGCGGCGCAGCCGCGTGCGCAGCTGCCTGAACTCGGCACTCGACTGGACTTGTTCCCAGGTGTCCGGTGGTTCGCCGGACACGTCGGTGTCGGTGGGACTCATGGTCACTCCCTCGCCACGCTGTGGATTGTGGTCCGCGCCACAGTAGGGAGGCCGCAGCCGGGGAGGAAGCGTCAGCGGTTCAAACGCCGGGCCACACGACGAACGGTTGACGAACGGTACGCGGGAGAGGACGAATGGAGCGGTTCGGGCCCGGGCGCGCGCTCGTCCAGGTGCAGGCGCAGCATGGCCGCACCGGCCCACGACGGGGGCCGGCCGCGCAGTGAGACGGCCACCATCACGCCGAACGCGAGAGGTACCGACCAGGGTGCCGGTTGGGACACCAAGATCGCCACCCAGCCGTCGAGCCGCGGCCCGGCCAGGGCGAACAGGATCGAGCCCGACGACGCGACCAGCCCCGTGAGCACGCCGCTGATCGCGCCGCCGGCCGTGAGCCGCGGCCACCAGATGCCGAGCACGAGCAGCGGGCAGAACGTCGACGCGGCGACGGTGAAGCCCCACGTCACCAGCACGCCGGCGTCGAGCTGCGCCGACGGCAGCGCGAGCACCACCATCGCCGCGGCGGCGAACACCACCGTCACGCGCAGGCGGCGCAGGCCGCCGGGCATGAGGTCGTAGGCGAGCGCGCCGGACATCACCAGTAGCAGGCCCAGCGACGTCGCCAGGAACGCCGCGAACGCGCCCGCCGTGAGCAACGCCGTGAACAGCTGACCCGCCCACCCGGTGTCCACTTGGGACGGCAGCGCGACGACGACGGTGTCCGTGTCGCCGGAGAGGTAGATCTCGGGCACGAGCACGCGGCCGAGCACGCCGTAGACACCGGGGAAGAGGTAGAACACACCCAGCAGCGCCACGGTGATCGCGGCGGTGCGGCGCGCGGCGCGGCCGTCGGGGCTGGTGTGGAAACGCATGAGCACGTGGGGCAGGCCCATGGTGCCGAGCATGGTCGCGATCAGCACGGCCCACGTCGCCAGCAGCGGGTAGCCCTTTTCGACGTCGAGCAGCGGCCGCTGCCAGCCGGGGCCGCCGAGCGCCGCGCCGCCGCTCACGTCGGGGACCGGCGCGCCGGCGGCGAAGATGAGCTGGTCGCCGCGGTGCGCGGTGAGGGGGCCGGGGCCGAGCGTTTCCGGGCCGGCGCCGGTGACGATCGTGGTGGGTTCGCGCAGGACCATGGTGACGTCGTACTGGAAGTCGACGGGCGTCTCGTGCGTGAAGCGGGTGAACTCGACGGGCGTGAGCGCGGCGTCGCGGTCGGCGGCGCTGACGTGCAGCACGAGCCACAGCGCGGGAACGAGGAACAGCAGCAGCTTCAGGAAGAACTGGAACGCCTGCACGTACGTGGCCGCGCGCATGCCGCCGAGCGCGAGCGTGACGCTGACGGCCGTGCCCGCGATGACGACACCCACCCAGTACGGCGTGTGGCCCACGGCCGTGAGCACGAGCCCCGCCGTGCGGAACTGCGGCACGACGTAGATCGTCCCGATCACCAGCACCACAACCGCCGCGATCCGGCGCAGGGCCGGCGACGCGAGGCGCGCTTCGGCGAAGTCGGGGACCGTCAGCGCGCCGGAACGCCGCATCGGCGCCGCGACGAGCACGAGCATCGCGATGTAGCCGGCCGTGAACCCGACGGGGTACCACAGCGCCCCCACGCCGTCCTTCACCACGAGCCCGGCGACGCCGAGGAACGACGCGGCCGACAGGTATTCCCCGGACACCGCCGCGGAGTTCACGAACGGCGAGATCCGCCGCGACGCCACCAGGAAGTCCGACGTCGTGCGCATCGCGGCGACCCCGCGCACGCCGATGAGCAGCGTGACGAGCACGACGGGCGTCACCGCCAGCACGATGTCCACCTAGCGGTCCTCGGCCTTCTCCGCGCGCCGCAGCTGCCACCGCGCCAGCGCGGCCATCACCGGGTACGGCAGCAACGCGATCATCAACCAGGACAACGGAATGCCCCACACCCGCACGCCGTCCAGCCCCGGCGCCACCGCGAACACCACCGGCAACCCGAGGACGAGCACGAACATCGCCACCAGCGCGGGGATGCCGCGCCGGCGCTGGGTCCGGTACAGCACCGCCGCGCGTTCGGCGTCGGACGTGCGCAGCCTCGGCATGCGCCAGCGGCCGCGCTCCTGGCGCCGCGAGCGGGCGAGGCGCGTCTGGGGGCTGGTGACGGCCACGCGCCGGGTGCGGTTCATCATGCACCGCATTTTCACGTGCTGGCGTGCGGTGTTCGTCGGCTGCTCATGTCGGCCGGGGCAGCGTGGGGGAGGCGGGGACGGCCGCTCGCTGGGCACGATGGGTTTCGCGGGCGGCACGGCGGCGCGTTCGGCGACAGTGCTGCGCAGTCGCGGCGTGCACCAGCGCCGGGAGTGGGTGAGGCGCGTCTGGGGGCTGGTGACCGCGACCCGCCGGGTGCGGCTCATCGTGCACCGCATTTCACGCGCTGGCGCACAGTGTTTCGCCGGTTGATCAGGTCGGCCGCGGCGTGAGGGAGACAGCCGCTCGCTAGGAACTATCGGGTTTGGGGGCGCCAGGGCGGCGCTTTCGACGTCGGAGGTGCACAGCCTCGGCGTGCACCAGCGCCGGGAGCGGGTAAGGCGCGTCTGGGGGCTGGTGACGGCCACGCGCCGGGTGCGGTTCATCATGCACCGCATTTTCACGTGCTGGCGTGCGGTGTTCGTCGGCTGCTCATGTCGGCCGGGGCAGCGTGGGGGAGGCGGGGACGGCCGCTCGCTGGGCACGATGGGTTTCGCGGGCGGCACGGCGGCGCGTTCGGCGACAGTGCTGCGCAGTCGCGGCGTGCACCAGCGCCGGGAGTGGGTGAGGCGCGTCTGGGGGCTGGTGACCGCGACCCGCCGGGTGCGGCTCATCGTGCACCGCATTTCACGCGCTGGCGCACAGTGTTTCGCCGGTTGATCAGGTCGGCCGCGGCGTGGGGGAGACAGCCGCTCGTCGGGATCGATCGGGTGCGCGGGCGTCGGCACGGTGGTGCGTTCGGCGTCGGAGGTGCGCGGTCCCGGCGTGCCCCAGCCGGAGCGGACGAGGCGCGTCTGCGAGCTGGTGACCGCCACCCGCCGGGTGCGGCTCATCGGGACGGTCCCAGCTGGCCCTGTTGCGCGGCTTCCAGCAGGCGGTCGCGCAGGTCGCGGGCGTGGCGGCGGCTCACGGGTACGTCGCCGGCCGGGGTGTGGGCCAGGAGGCCGCCCGTGGTGTCGCTGCGGAGTTCGAGCACGGCGGACACCGCGAGCAGGTAGCCGCGGTGGACGCGGGTGAAGCCGGCGCCCTCCCAGTACTCCGCGAGGCGCGAGATGGGCATGCGGACGGGGTGCACGCCGGCCCGGGTGTGCAGACGGACGTAGTCACCGTGGGCTTCCGCGAAGAGCACGTCGTCGCGGCGGACGTAGCGGGTGCGGCCGCCCGCGTCGACCGGGAGGGCGGCCATGGCGTCGGGCGCGGTGGCCGGGTGGCGGTCACCGGCCATGCGCACGACCTTCGCCAGCGCGGCCGCCAGGCGTTCCGTACGTACGGGTTTCAGCAGGTAGTCCACGGCTCCGATGCCGTACGCCGTCACGGCGTGGCCGTCGTGCGCGGTCACGAACACGATCACCGGCGGCTCCGACAGCTTCGCCAGCAGCGTGGCCAGCTCCAGCCCGTCGAGGCCGGGCATGGAGATGTCGAGGAACACCGCGTCGAAGTGGTCCGCCTGCAGCAGTTTCAGCGCCCGCAGCGCATCACCCGCGCCCACGACCTCGCCGACTTCCGGCGCGTCGCGCAGCATGCGGCACAGCTCGTCCAGCGCCGGCGCCAGGTCGTCGACCGCCAGCACCCGCAGCCCGCTCACGGCAGCACCCCCGGCTGGAACCGCGGCAAACGCACCACCACGCGCGTGCCGGCCCCGACTTCGGTCTCGACGGTCAACCCGTACCACGCGCCGTAGACGTTGCGCAGTCGTCTGTCCACATTGGCCAGGCCGAGACCGCCGCGGGAACCGTCGGACGCCCGGCCCGCGAGGATGTCCGCGGCCAGTTTCGGTTCCATGCCCACCCCGTCGTCCTCCACGCTGATCACGCAGTCGTTCCCCTCCGCCTGCCCGTGCACCTGGACCAGCCCGGCTTGCGCGCGCGGCTCGATGCCGTGCCGGATGGCGTTCTCCACCAGCGGCTCCAGCACGAGGTACGGTACGGCCACCGCCAGCACCTCCGGCGCCACGCGCACCTGCACCTTCAACCGCTCGCCCAGCACCGCGCGCTGCAGCGCCAGGTACGTCTCCACCGCGCGGAACTCCTCGGCCACCACGGTGTACTCGCCGTGGCGCGCCAGGCTGTAACGCGTGTAGTCGGCGAAGTCCAGCATCAGGTCCCGCGCCCGGTCCGGCTCCGACCGGACCAGCGAGGCGATCACGGTCAACGCGTTGTACACGAAGTGCGGCGACATCTCCGCTCGCAACGCCCGCAGCTCGGCCTGCGCCGCGTGGTCGGCCGACGCCTCGAGCCGTCCCCGCTCCAGCGCCTGCACCACGACGTCCGCCGCCTGCCGCACCACCTCGCCGCGTGGGTCGCCGGCCACGAGCAATGCGCCGGCGAGCTCGTCGTGGACGTGCAGCGGTACCGCGGCCACGCCGTCCGCCGTCGCGGGTTCCTCGCTGTGCAGCACCTCGTCGAGCACGCGCGCGACGGTCGCGTCCGGCGCCGGTCGCCCCGACCACAGCAGGGACCCCGACAGGTCCGTGAGCCCCAGCCCGGCGACGCCGAACAGGCGCCGCAGCCCGTGGGCTGCGCGCCGCGCGTGGGTGCCGGCGAGGCCGTCGATGAGGTCGTCGGTGATCTTCCGGGCCGCGGCCAGCACCGGCACGGCGTCGGCGCGCGCGGCGGAGCGCCACGGCAGCCGGACACCGTCGGTCATCGGCGGCCTCCCCTCGGCGACGGGATCGTGGGGAGTAGATCCTAGCCCCGAACGCGGCGAAGGGGACTTTCCGTGCGGGAAAGTCCCCTTCGAAACCCGAACGGTCAGCAGCTCTGCTTGTAGAAGTACTTCGAGTTGGCGTCCATGTCGTCCTTCGTGATGGAGTGCAGCCCGGCGGTCAGTTGCCGCGTCACGGGCTTGCCCTCCAGCGACGCCACGGCCTGCTGCACGCCCTGGGTGCCGATCGCGGCCGGGTCCTGGGCGATGAGCGCCTGGTACTCGCCCTTCTTCAGACCGTCCACTTCGGACGGGCTGGCGTCGAAGCCGACGAGGTTGACCTGGCCGATCTTGCCCGCGTTGCGCAGGCCGGTGGCCGCGCCCTCACCGGTGTTCAGGTTCGTGGCGAAGATCCCGATCAGGTCCGGCGTCGACGCCAGCGCCGCCGTGACCTTCGACGCGGCCTGGTCCGGCTCGTTCTGCGTGAACTGGATGCCGGCCGACTTGAGGTTCGGGTGGTTCTTCAGCTCGTCCTCGAAGCCCTTCGCGCGGGCGGCGGTGGTGGACGTGCCCGCGATCGTGTCGAGGATCAGCACCGAACCCGGCTTGTCACCCGCGAGCTTCGCCATGGTCTGGGCCGCGAGTTTGCCGCCCTCGGTGTTGTCCGAGGAGATCGACGACTCGGCCACGCTCTTGTCCTGCAGCGACGTGTCGACCTCGACGACCTTCGTGCCGCGGTTCTTCACCTGCTGGATCGGCGCGAGCATGGCCTGGTCGTCGGTCGGCGCGATGAGCAGCGCGGCCGGCGGGTTGGCGCCCAGTGCGTTGACGATCGTGGTCTGCATGGCCGCGTCGAACTTCTGCGGCGCCTGCGTGGTGAGTTCGTACCCGAGCTTCTTCGCCTCGTCCTGTGCGCCGCACTGCATCGAGATGTAGAACGGCTCGGCCTGCACGCCGGGCACCAGCGTGAGCTTCTTGCTGTTGGCGGAGTTCGCGGAGTCGCCCGAGCCGCCGCTCTGGCCGACCTGCCCGGAGCCGCACGCGGCCACCAGCGAAGCCGCCGAAGCCAGCGCGCCGGCCGCGATCAGGGTCTTGGTCAGTTTCATCGTCAGCACCTCTTTGTACTCTCGGAAACCGGGTGAACCTGGGGAGTCAGCGGGAGTTGCGCCGCCGGCGGCGCTGCTGGTCGAACCACACGGCCGCGATCAGCACCGCGCCGACGGCGATCATCTGCCAGAAGTCCTGCACGTGGATGATGTTGAAGCCCTTCGTCAGCACGGCCGGGATGAACACGCCGATCACCGTGCCCAGCATGGAACCGATGCCGCCGAAGAGGCTCGTGCCGCCCAGCACCGTGGCGGCGATGGCGTTGAGGTTGTCCGTGGCGTGGCCCGAAACCGTGGTCGACGAGTAGTAGGCCAGCGAAAGGAACCCGGCCACCCCGGCCAGGAACCCGGTCAGCAGGTACACCTTGAGCAGGTGCCCGGTCACGCCGATGCCCGAGCGGCGCGCGGCCTCGGCGTTCGAGCCGATGGCGAAGGTGTAGCGGCCGAACTTCGTGGTGTGCAGCAGCCACGCCCCGATCAGCGTGATCACCGCGGCCACCAGCACGAGGTTGGGCACCCCGCCGAACGACGTGCCGTAGCCCAGCGTCTTGGTCAGCACGGTCGGCACGCTGCGCACGTCCGAACCGCTGTTGAGCAGCAGCGCGGCACCCAGGGCCGCGCCCATCGTGCCGAGCGTGACGATCAGGGGCGGGATCTTCGCCACCGCGATGAGCCAGCCGTTGATCAGGCCCCAGATCGTCCCGGCGAGCACTCCGGCGACCATCCCGACGGTGATCACACCCCAGCCCGCGGTCGACGCGTTGCCGCCGGGGCTGAGCGCTTCCATCGTCTTGCCGGCCACCATGCCGGAGAAGATCAGCACCGACCCGACCGACAGGTCGATGCCGGCGGTGATGATCACGAACGTCATGCCCACCGAGAGCACCAGCAGCACCGAGGTCTCGATCAACGTCGTCTGCAGGTTGAACAGCGTCGCGAAGTTGTTCGGCGCGAGCACGGTGAACACGATGATCAACGCCAGCAGCACGAGCGCGATCCAGAACGTGTTGGCGCCCACCAGCCGCTTGCCGAGCGGTACCTTGCCGAACCCACCGTCCACAGTGGTCTGGATGTCCTTGGTCGGAGTGCTCATGCCGCTTCCTCCTGGACAAGGGCGCCGGTCATGGCCGCCACGAGGTCTTCCAGCTTCGTGTCCGCCCCGGCGAACCGGGCCACGCGCTTGCCCAGCCGCAGCACCTCGATGCGGTCGGACACCGACAGCACCTCGGGCATGTTGTGGCTGATCAGCACCACCGCGATGCCCTTGTCCCGCACCTTCTTGATCACGTCGAGCACGCGTTCGCGCTGCACCACGCCCAGCGCGGCCGTCGGCTCGTCCATGAACACGACCTTCGACGCCCACACCACCGACCGCACCACGGCCACGCTCTGGCGCTGCCCGCCCGAGAGCGAGCCGATGGGCACGTCGGTGCTCTGCAGCGTCACGCCGAGCCGCTGGAACTCCGCCACGGCCTGGCGGCGCATCTCGGCCTTGTCGAGCATGCCGAGCTTGCCGAGGAAACCCTTGCGGTGGATTTCGCGGCCCAGGAACAGGTTCGCCGCCGGGTCGAGCTCCGGGGCCACCGCCAGGTCCTGGTACACCGTCTCGATCCCGAGCCGCCGCGCGGCCACGGGGGAGTCGAGCTGCACCTCGGAGCCGTCGAGCAGGATCCTGCCGGACGTCGGCTGCTCGGCGCCCGAAAGGCACTTCACGAGCGTCGACTTCCCCGCGCCGTTGTCGCCGATCAAGGCCGTGACCTCACCCGCGTGGGCCTGGAAGGAAGCACCGCGAAGGGCTTCGACCGAGCCGTAGTGCTTCGTGAGGTCCACCGCGTCCAGCAGGATCTCGCTCATCGGCCTACCTCTTCTCGGGTGCGGGCGGGCGGCAGCGGATCGCGGTGACCGAACCCGACAGCTCGACCTGGCCCGCGTCGAACGGCACCACGTACGTCTCGCCCTTGGCCACGACGAACTCGCCGCCGCGTTCGGTGCGCAGCGTGCCCGCGCCGTCGAGCACCACGAGCACCGCGAACGACGGGTCCAGCGCCAGCGCGTCGCCGCTCAGCTGCACGCGGTCGGCGCGGAAGAACGCGTCCGAACCCGCCGCGAGCAGGTCGACGGACGGGTCCTTGTCGTCGGCCGTGTGCTTGACGATCGTGGTGAGCCGCTCGGCGTCCCAGCCGGACGTGTCGAGCGTTTCGATCGCGGTGTCGAAGCCGATACCGAGGTGGCCCTTCTCGGGCGAGGCCAGGAAGTCGCGCCACTCCAGCGTCAGCGAGAAGTCAGTGGGCTGCTGCAGTTCCACCACGAACACGCCCTCGCCGATCGCGTGCGGCAGCCCGGCCGGGATGTACACGGTGTCGCCGGCCTGCACGGGGACGCTGTTGAGCGCGCCGAGCATGCTCGGCGTGTCCTGCTCGCGCGTCCACTCGGCGACGGTCGCCTTGCTCAGCGTCTCCTTGAACCCCGGGTACACGCGCGGGTCGTCGCCGTAGGTGCCGATCACGATCCACGCCTCGGTCTTGCCGAAGTGCGAGTCGAAGTGCTGCTTCGCGAACGCGTCGGTCGGGTGGAAGTGCACGGGCAGGCGCTGGCCCGCGTCGAGCAGCTTCACCAGCAGGCCGGTGGAGTCACCGAGCTTCGCGACATGCGCGGCGCCCAGCCACGCTTCGGCGTTGTCGCGCACGGCGTCGCGCAGCCAGGCGCCGCTGGGGAGCTTCGTGAGACCGTTGGTCTCCTGGCCGAACATCGTGGTGACGGAACCGACCCAGTCTTCGGGCCCGAACTTCGAATCCGTGCCGGAAGCGCCGCGCAGCGCGGCGATCGCGTCGCCGCCGCGGTAGAACTGCGGCGGCTGGTTGGCCGGGAGCCGGATCGGCTCGAGGTGCGTGGTCACGGGGCGACCTCACCGGAACCACGGGCGACGAGATGCACGGGCAGGACTACCTTTCTGGGTGCGGACTGATCTCCCTGGATCCGCGCGAACAGCAGCTCCGCCGCCGCGTGCCCCAGGGCGCTGACATCGTGGGCGACGACCGTCACCGGCGGGTCCAGCAGGTCCGCCAGCTCGAAGTCGTCGAAGCTCACCATCGCCGGCCGGTGCTCCGCGTGCGCGAGGGCGCGCAGCAGGTGCACGGCGACGCGGTTGTTGCCGGCGATCACCGCGGTCGCGGCCGCCGGGCCTGTCAGCAGCGTCGACACCGCCTGCCCGATGGACTCCGGCGTGGGGGTGCGCATCACGACGAGGCTCTCGTCGTAGGAAACGCCGTTGCGGACGCAGCCCTCGCGGAAACCCCGCAGGCGCTCGGCCGCGGTGAAGATGTCGGGGCTGTCACCCACGAACGCGATCCGGCGGTGCCCGTGGGCCACCAGGTGCGTGACGGCCTCGATGGTGCCGCCCAGGTTGTCCACCAGCACGGTGTCGGCGACGATGTCGCCCGCCGGGCGGTCGAGGAACACCACCGGCGTGCCCGCGCGCATCTCCGGCACGAGGTAACCGTGCTGCACACCCGCCGGCACCACGAGGATCCCGTCGACGCGGCGCGCGCAGAACTCGAGTGCCAGCTCGCGCTCGCGGTCGGAGTTCTCCTCCGACGAACCGGTGAGCACGTGCCGGCCGAACGACGTCGCGATGCGCTCGACCGCGCGGTTGAGCTCGGAGTAGAACGGGTTGCCGACGTCCTCCACGATCAAGCCGATCGTGCCGGTCGTCGACCCGCGGCGCAGGTTGCGCGCGCCGAGGTTGCGGCGGAAGCCGAGCTGCTCGATGGCCGCCACGACGCGCTCGGCGGTGTCGGGGTGCACGGCGGGCTCGTCGTTGACCACGCGTGAGACGGTCTTGATGCTGACGCCGGCCAGCCGGGCCACGTCGCTCATCGTGGCCCGCCGGCTCGCCGGGCGGGGGAGCCCGTCCGCTTCCCGGCCCTGTGGAGACAACGTTGTCATAGTGGCGCAGATTGCACACCACCGCACGGGTCGCTGTCAATGCCCGGTTCGCACCGAAGGGGATTCAGCCTGCGAAAGTAGTAAGGCGATTGGCTGATCAGTGTGTCCTGAACCGGACAGCATTCCACGTCAGCCTTGACGGTTTCGTGAGCGATTGCCCACTGTTGCCCGCATCGACGGTGTGCGCGACAAGGTTGTCATCCGCGCCAGAACCCCCGGTGGTGGGAACCGATGACCTTCTCGTGCCGACGACAGGAGAGGCGATGGCGATGGCGCGAGCGCGCTGGAGAGCCGGACTGATCTTCCTGACCACGGCGGTGGTGGCGGCGGTTGCGCCCGCCACGGCCGTGGCCGCGGCGAACGCCCCGGGCACGGACTTCGCGAAGTGGGTCAACCCCTTCGTCGGGACCCGCCCGGGTGGCGAGGACCACGGCACCGGTGGCGGTGCCGGCAACACCTTCCCCGGCGCGGTCGCGCCGTTCGGGATGGTGCAGTGGAGCCCGGACACGGTGAAGTCCCAGCCGGGCGGCTACTTCTACGACGACAACGCCCTCACCGGGTTCAGCCTCACGCACCTCTCGGGTGCGGGCTGCTCGAGCTACGAGGACATCCCGTTCATCCCGTACGTCGGCGAGGTCACCACTTCGCCCGCGACGGACCCGGGCCACTACACGTCGAAGTTCAGCCACACAGGTGAGCACGCCACCGCGGGCGAGTACGACGTGACGCTGGACAGCGGCGCCAAGGTCGAGCTGAGCGCGACCCAGCGCACCGGTTCCGGCCGCTTCACCTACCCCGCGGGTGCCGCCTCGAGCCTGCTGGTCAACACGTCCGGCTCGGTCAACGGCACCGACGACGCGTCGATCACCATCGGCAAGGACACCATCAGCGGCTGGGCCACGAGCGGCCGCTTCTGCGGGGCGAGCAACAGCTACCGCGTGTACTTCTCGGCCAAGTTCGACACCCCGTTCGCCTCGGTCGGCACGTGGAAGAACGGCGCGGTGACGCCGGGCAAGACGGCCGAGACCGGCGGCGCTCGCGCCAAGGTCGCGCAGCCCAACGGCGTCAACGCGTCGATGGCCCGCCCGGCCAAGGAGAAGACGCAGGACACCACCGTCAGCGGCCCCGGCAGCGGCGGTTACGTGACCTTCGCGAACCTCAACGGCGCGCAGGTCAACGCGCAGGTCGGCCTGTCGTTCGTGTCCGTCGACGGCGCGAAGGCGAACCTGGCGGCCGAGAACAACGGCAAGAAGTCGTTCGACCAGGTCGCCGCGGGCGCGCGCAAGGCGTGGAACGACCAGCTCGGCAAGGTCGCCGTGAGCGGCGGGTCCGACGCGGACCTGACGACGTTCTACACGTCGCTCTACCACTCGCTGATCCAGCCGAACGTGTTCTCCGATGTGGACGGTTCCTACCCCGGCTTCGACGGCCGGATCCACCAGGCCGACAAGGGCCACGCCATGTACACCAACTTCTCCGGCTGGGACATCTACCGTTCGGAGATCCCGCTGCTCGCCACGATCGATCCGAAGCAGACCTCGGACATCGTGCGGTCGATGATGGCCTACGCCGAGCAGGGCGGCTCGTGGGACCGCTGGACCGTGGCCAACGACTACACCGGCGTGATGAACGGCGACCCGTACCACATCATCGTGTCCAGCGCGTACGCCTTCGGGGCCCGTGACTTCGACGCCCAGAAGGCGTTGCTGCTCATGATCAAGGGCGCCACGCAGCCGACCCAGGGCTACACCGAACGCCCGGGCTTGAGCGACTACCTGAAGCTCGGCTACGTGCCCGGCGCCGGCGCGGACACGCTGGAGTACACCAGCGCCGACTTCGCCATCGCCCAGTTCGCGAAGCGCCTCGGCGACTCCGCGACGTACACCACGTTCATGAAGCGCGCCCAGAACTGGCAGAACCTCTACAACCCGGGCACCGGCCACCTGCAGCCGCGCAACGCGGACGGCTCGTTCGCCGGCACCTACAACCCGGCCAGCTCGCAGGGCTGGGTCGAGGGCAACGGCGCGCAGTACGAGTGGATGGTGCCCTACGACCTCGGTGGTGTCGTGTCCGCGTTCGGCGGCGACACGGCGACCCAGTCGCGGCTGGACACCTTCTTCACGCAGCTCAACGCGGGCACGCAGGAGCCGTACGCCTTCATGGGCAACGAGCCGAACTCCAACGCGCCCTACGTCTACTCCTACGCCGGCAGCCCGGCCAAGACGCAGGCCATCGTGCACCGGTCGATGGACGAGCTGTACAACCCGCGTCCCGAAGGCCTGATCGGCAACGACGACCTCGGGCAGATGTCGGCCTGGTACGTGTGGTCCGCGCTCGGCGTCTACCCGGAGATCCCGGGCCGCGCCGAGATGCTGCTGTCCACTCCGCGCTTCTCCCGCGCCGTGCTCACCACCGGCGCGGGCAAGAAGATCACGATCAACGCCCCGGGCACCGGTGACTACGTCGGTGGTCTGAAGGTCAACGGCGGCGACGCCGCCAAGGCGTGGCTGCCCGAGACCCTCGTCTCGACCGGCGGCACGCTCGACTTCACCCGCTCGGCCACGGCCACCCAGTGGGGTGCCGGCGCGGACAACGTCCCGCCGTCGTTCCGCGAGCAGGAGAAGCCGAGCCTGGCGTTCGCCGACCCGGCCCGCGTGGTGACCCCGGCGGGTTCGACGGCGACGGCCACGGTCGGCGTGCAGGACCTGTCCGGCACCGCGAAGACGTGGAGCTACAGCGCTTCCGGCACCGACGGCATCACGCTGGCCCCAGCTTCGGGTTCGGTCGACGTGCCGGCGTCGGGCAAGGCGCAGGCCACGGTGACCGTGACCGTGCCCGCGGGTACCTCCGACGGCGCCCGCCGCATCCCGGTCACGTTCTCCGCGCCGGGCCTGGCGAGCACGCAGGCCGTGCTCACGGTGCTCGTGGCGCAGCCGGGCAGCTGGCTGGCCACAGTGGACAACGCCGGCATCTCGCCGGACTCCGACCCGGCCAAGGCCAACTTCGACGGCGGCGGCTGGAGCTACTCGGCCGACGCGCTGGCCGCGGCCGGCGCCACCCCGGGCGGCACGGTGACCAGCGACGGGATCAAGTTCACCTGGCCGTCGTTCCCCGCGGGTGACCCCGACAACGTCGTGGCCAACGGCCAGAAGGTGACCGTCTCGGGTTCGGGCCGGCTCGCGCTGCTCGGCTCCGCGTCCAACGGCAACGCCCAGGGCACGCTGACGGTGACCTACACCGACGGCACCACGTCGACCGCGACCGTCGGGTTCTCCGACTGGACGCTGGGCGGCGGCGGGGCGCAGCCGGCGTTCGGCAACCGGATCGTGCTGTCCACGCCCTACCGCAACGCCTCGGGCGGCGACCCGCAGCAGATCCGCACGATGGTGTTCGGCACCGCGCCGATCACCCTCGACGCCGGAAAGACGGTGGCGAGCGTGACGCTGCCGTCGAACGTCAGCGGCGGCGCGATGCACGTGTTCGCGATCGCGGCCGGCTGATCTTCGTCAAAAAGCCGTGGAGGGCTCTGCCCGCAGCGGGGGAGCCCTCCACGGCCCTGTCTTCTGGAGGAGCTCGATGAGGAGCAGAACACTTGCGGGCGCGGTCGCGCTCGCCGTCGCGGCGGCCGGCCTCACGCCGGTGGCCGCCGACGCCAGACCGGCCGATCCGCTGGAGTCGGTGAACACGTTCATCGGCACGCAGGACGAAGGCAACACGTTCCCGGGCGCGTCGGTGCCGTTCGGCATGACGCAGGTGAGCCCGCAGACGACCCACTACGCCGGCTACCTCTACACCGACACCGCGATCCGCGGGTTCGGCCACTTCTTCCTGTCCGGCGCCGGCTGCTGGGAGCAGGGCGGCCTGGTGTCCACGCTGCCGACCACGGGCGACGTCGGCCCGGGCGCGGCGTTCGACACGACCAAGCCCGCCACGTTCGACAACGCGAACTACGCCGCGGCGTACACGCACGACGGCGAGGTCGGCAAGCCCGGCTACTACAAGGTGCACCTCACCGGTTACGGCGGCGTCGACGTCGAAACCACGGCCAGCACGCGCAGCGGCGTCGAGCGCTACTCGTTCGACAAGTCCGGGCCGGCCAACGTGTTCGTGAACGTCGGGCAGGCCAACGCGAAGGAGCCGGTGACCGGCAGCAGCGTGCGGATCGTCGACGACCACACGATCGCCGGCACCGTCGAATCGCAGGCGTTCTGCGGCGGCAAGGCGTACACGACGTACTTCACCACGAAGTTCGACAAGCCCTTCACGAGCTACGGCACGTGGTCGCCGGCCGGCGGCACGCCCGGGAGCAAGAGCTCGGCCGGCGGTGCGGGCCTGCGCGGCGCGTGGCTGACCTTCCCGAAGGGTGACCAGATCACGGCCACCACCTCGATCTCGCAGGTGGACGCCCACGGCGCTGACGTGAACCTGGCGGCTTCAAAGGTGCGCCCGTTCGACGCGGTGAAGGCTGACGCGCAACGCACGTGGCGCCAGGAACTGTCCAGTGTGGACATCACCGGCGGCACGCCCGACGAGCGCACGGTCTTCTACACGTCGCTCTACCACGCGTTCCTGCAGCCGCTGACCGCGAACGACGCCGACGGCCGCTACTACGGCTTCGACAAGAAGATCCACCGCGCGATCGGCTGGACCTACTACGACTTCTTCTCGCTGTGGGACACCTACCGCAGCCAGAACCAGCTCCTCGCGCTGCTCAAGCCAGACCGGGCGCGCGACATCGCGAAGAGCATCCTCGCGATCCACGACCAGGGCGGCTGGCTGCCGCGGTGGGCGTACGCGAGCCAGGAGACGAACACGATGACCGGCGACCCGGTCACGCCGTTCCTGGTCGACCTGTGGCGCTTCGGCGCGCTCTCCGGTGAGGAAGCGCACGCCTACCAGGCGCTGCTGCAGAACTCGCGCGAGATCCCGCCGGCGTCGTCGCCGTTCCAGGGCCGCTCGGGCAACGCGAGCTACCAGGCCGACGGGTTCGTGCAGTACGACCCGGACTTCCCGAAGAAGGGCCAGGACACCGACCCCAACCACGGCGCGTCGGCCACGCTCGAGTACGCGCTCGGCGACTGCTCCCTGTCGGTGATGGCCGCCGCGCTGGGCAAGAAGCAGGACGCGGCCGCGCTGGCGGCGAAGGGCCGGACCTACACGAACCTGTGGGACCCGACCGTCACCGACCGCGGTTTCACCGGCTTCTTCCGCCCGAAGGTCACCGGCGGCGACTGGTTCACCCCGGCCGGCCAGGCCTACAGCCCGCAGAGTCAAGACGGGTTCCACGAGGGCACCGCGTGGCAGTACCAGTGGCTCGTGCAGCAGGACGTGCCCGGCCTCGAGAAGGCGATGGGCGGCGCGGACAACACGCACGCGCGGCTCGACGACTTCTTCGCCTACGACGACCTCGTGAAGGACCCGGCGAAGACCGTCCGCGAGGACTGGGTGGTCGGTCCGTACAGCTACTACAACCAGTTCCGCTACAACCCCAACAACGAACCCGACCTGCACTCGCCGTGGATGTACACGCTCACCGGCCAGCCGTGGAAGACCTCCGCGGTGGTGCGCGCGGCTCACACGCTCTTCACGAACGCCCCCAACGGCGTCACGGGCAACGACGACCTCGGCACCATGTCGGCCTGGTACGTCTTCAGCGCGCTCGGCCTCTACCCGGCCGTACCCGGTACCGGGAACTTCGTGCTGAACGCGCCGCAGTTCGCGAAGTCCGTGCTGCACCTGCAGAACGGGCGGACCGTGACGATCGAGGCGCCGGGCGCGGACGGCGCGAGGCTGCAGTACGTCCAGGGCCTCAAGGTCGGTGACGGGCGGCTCGCGCGAGCTTCGGACAAGTCGTACGTGAGCGTCGAGCAGTTGCGGCGGGGGACCACTCTGGACTTCACGCTGACGGCCGACGCTTCGCGGGCGACGTGGGCAACGTCACCTTCGTCGGCGCCGCCTTCGCCGTGTGCCGGTTAGTGCCCGTTCGAGAACTGTGAGTGAAGGCTCCCTCCCGGAGAACGAGACCGGGAGGGAGCCTTCGCGGTTTTCCGGGCATTTCCCCGCCGTTCTCCCAGTGGTCCAGACCACGCGTGATCAGGGGTCGTGAGGATAGTCACGGGCCCCGGTGTTCCGGTGAGGGCCGTCACGCCTCACACTGGTCTCATACGCGTCCGACAGTGCTGTTGACGGCCGAGGGGATGTCCCCCTTGGACGAGTCCCCTGTGGAATTCCCTGAGGAATCCGGCCGGGGAATCACGGTGCCGGAGGATGCGTTTTTGTGTGTGCAAGCAGCACGCACCCGTGTGACGTCACAGGAGGAAAGTCGTGTCCAGCAAGGCCGCTCTCGTGTTCCGCGTGGCCGCAGTCGCCGAAGCCCTGTCCTGGGCCGCGTTGCTGATCGGGATGTTCCTGAAGTACGTCGTGCACACCTCCGGTGAGGGCGGCGTGCCCGTCATCGGCATGGTTCACGGCGTCATGTTCGTTCTGTACGTCGTCACGTCTCTGTCCGTCGCCAAGCCGCTCGGCTGGCGCCCGAAGACCCTCGTGCTCGCGCTGCTGTCCAGCATCCCGCCGCTGTTCACCTGGCTCTTCGAGAAGTGGGCCCTGCGCAACGGCCGCCTCGACGGCCCGCAGCGCCTCACCCACGGCGGCGTCGGCCTGTTCGAGTCGCGCCTGCCGGAGACCGTGAACGCCTGAGTTCCCGCGAACGCACCAAGGGCCCGTACGACCTCACCGGTCGTGCGGGCCCGTTCGTTCGTGCGGGTGCCGGGGCTCGGCCGTTATTCGGCGAAGTCGCCGGCGGACTTGCGGACCTTGGTGAGCAGATCGGTGAGCTGCTCGACCTGCCGCCCCGTGAGGCCCGTGAGGCCGAAGTCGATCTCCGTCACGGCGACCGTCGCGGCTTCGCGGCGCGCGCGGCCGTCGTCGGTGATCTCGACGAGCGTGGTGCGCCGGTCGGTCGGGTGCGGCACACGCTTGACGAGCCCGTCGCGCTCGAGGCGGTCGACTATGTTGGTGACACTGGTGGGGTGCAGCTGCAGCCGTTCACCCATCACCCGCATCGGCAGCCGCGCGTTGCGGGCGAAGGTGAGGAGCACGAGCGCCTCGTAGCGGGCGAAGGTGAGGCCGTGCGGTTTCAGGGCGCCGTCGACCGCCGACTGGATGATCTGTTGCACCCGCATCACACCGGTGACCGCGGCCATGGTTCCGGCGGGACCGATCCGGTCCTCCCAGAGCTCGGCCGCGCGGGCGATCGGGTCGAACGGCAGCGGTCGGTTCATGACACGCGAAGTTACCAGCGGGTACCCGCGACGCGGCGATCGCCCTGCTCAGCGGCCCGAAATTTCCCGGATGAGAGGACCCCGACATGATCGTCGCGTTCAGCGTGAGCCCCTCCGGCGGCGACCCCGACGGCGGTGTCAGCGAAGCCGTCGCGCGCGCCGTGAAGGTCGTGCGCGACAGCGGACTGCCCAACTCCACCAACGCGATGTTCACCAACGTCGAGGGCGAGTGGGACGAGGTGATGGCCGTGGTGAAGCAGGCCGTCGAGGCCGCGGGGGAGGGCTCGGCGCGCGTCGGCCTCGTGCTGAAGGCCGACCTCCGGCCCGGTTACGACACGGGCCAGCTGACCGCGAAGGTCGAGCGGGTGGAGGCGCACCTGCGTCCCGAGTGAGCCGCGGGATCGGCAGGGTGAACGCCACGGTCCACCAGCCTGGTCGACACGCCGGTAGGGCTGGCAACGGCCGTGGATCGCGGCCGGCATGCCGACCGTGGTGCACGCGGTGATCGTGCACGGCAAATCGGCTGGGCCCGTGATCCCGACGCTACGGAAAACGGGGCAGATCGCTGTCTTCGACCTGCTCTTGAGCGTGATCGGGCTGGTCGTGCTCGTGGTGCTCGGCTCCTCGGCGCCGTCCGGGGTGCACCCGCTCTACTACTTCGGGCTCATCTTCGTCGGAGGCGCGGCGTTCAGCTTGCTGCTCAGTGGAGTGATCGTCGCGCGCGTGAGGGGACGCCGGCCGACGTTCCCGGCTGCCGACGCGCGGTTCTTCGCGGGGGTTCGCCGGGGAGCTCTGGCCATGGGGCTGTGCGCGCTGGTGACCGCCGCGTTCGGTGTCTTGATCCTGCTGACGATCGCCGACGGCAGGGGCAGTACGCCGCTCGGCGCGGGAGGGTTGGCCACCGCGTTGGTCCTCACCTCGGCCACCGTGATCTGCGCGGTGCTGACTTGGCTCGTAGTTCGCCGCGAGGTGCCGAAGACGTGGCCGCCGCCCGCGGCACGGGCCGGCTGATCGCGGAGGTCGAGCGGGTGTCGGCGTACCCCGCGTCCCGTCAGGGGATCGGCGGGGTGAACGCCACGGTCCACCGGCCGTCTTCGCTGGTCACGGCCAGCGAGTAGGTGAACCGGGAGCCGTGCGTCACCCCGCCGATGATCGCTTTGGTGGGGGCGTGCTCGTCGGGCAGGAGCTGCACCGACACGGCGCGGACGTCCTCGTCGCCGAGCACGGCCACGTAGTCGTCGGCGAAGTCCGACGCGCCGGAGCCGGGGTAGTTCAGCAGGTCCGCGAGGGCGTCGGCGTCGCGGTCGGCCAGTGCGGTGCGCAGGCCGTCGCGCAGGGCCGCCGGCGACGGCGCGCCGGGGTCCGGCTGGTGCGCGATCAGCAAGGTGATCGCCACGACCCACACCACTCCGACCGTGACCGCCACCGCGACGGTGGCGTTGCGCCGGCTGAGCATCACGGCCTCCCTGGTTCCGTCGTGAGCATGCCGGAGCGCCGGGCTCCTGCCAATCCGGACGCGCGCTGAAACCTCCCGCCGCGACGTGCCAGGATGGAGGGCGTGACACAGCCACGCGGATCTGCAGGAAACCAGGCGGCCCTTTCGGCCGCACTGTCGCGCGCGGTCGACCTGTCCGCGCTGAAGGCCCGGGCCGACCAGTCCCGGAGCCAGCCGCCCGCCGCCGCGGGCGCCGCACCGGCCGGAGACGCCGGTGGAGCCGCCCCGCCGTCGGACGTGATCCTGGACGTGACGGAGGCCACGTTCCAGGCCGACGTCGTCGAGCGCTCCCTGAACCAGCTCGTGCTCGTCGACCTGTGGGCCGACTGGTGCGGGCCGTGCAAGCAGCTGTCCCCGGTGCTCGAGCGCCTCGCCACCGAGGCCGCCGGTGCGTGGGTCCTCGCCCGGGTCGACGTGGACGCCAACCCGCGCATCGCGCAGCTGTTCGGCGC
Source organism: Amycolatopsis sp. NPDC051903 (assembly GCF_044452505.1). Lineage (NCBI taxonomy): Bacteria > Bacillati > Actinomycetota > Actinomycetes > Pseudonocardiales > Pseudonocardiaceae > Amycolatopsis > Amycolatopsis sp. NPDC051903. The sequence goes on from NZ_JBITBT010000008.1 coordinate 174,722, forward strand.
CCAGTCGATCCCGACCGTCGTCGCCATCGGCGGCGGCCAGCCCGTGGACGCGTTCTCCGGCGCCCTGCCGGAGCCCGAGATCCGCAAGTGGCTGAACTCCCTGCTGGACGCCCTGCGCGACAAGCTCCCCGGCATCCGCGCCGCCGAAGACGCCCGCGGCCCGATCGAGGAGCCGGAGGACCCGCGCTTCACGGAAGCCGAGGAAGCCTTCGAACGCGGCGATTTCGCCGCCGCGCAGGCCGCCTACGAGCGCATCCTCGACGCGGAGCCCGCCAACGAGCTCGCGAAGAACGCCCTGGCCCAGGTCAAGTTCACCGCGCGCGCCGAAGCGGCCGACCCGTCCGCCGCCGCGAAGGCCGACGCCGACCCCTCGGACCTCGACGCCCAGCTCGCGGCCGCCGACTTGCAGATCGCGGAACAGGACGTGGAGGGCGCCTTCGCCCGCCTGATCGCCGCCGTCCGCCGCACCACCGGCGACGACCGCAATCGCGTCCGCGGACACCTGGTCGCCCTCTTCGACCTCTTCGACCCGGCCGACGAACGGGTCTCGAAGGCCCGCCGCGACCTGGCGAGCGCATTGTTCTGAGCTGTCTTACCTCACGGCGAAGGCCCTCGATCTTCACGGCGAAGGCCCTCGATCTCACGCGGATCGGGGGCCTTCGCAGTGTCGGCGACTCCTTCGCAACGACGTTTGGGTCGCTTCCCGCCGTCCACTCGGCGGCTGGGACTAAGCGTTTTGAGGGGGCGGTCGCCGACCACCCCGCAGAACCGTTCTGGAGCTTCGGCTGGCCGCGCCCGGACCAGGCGGCTGAGGTAAGCCGCCCAGGTCGTTCCGTCGAGCACTCTGTTCTGACCTTGCGACCTCGCGACGAAGGCCCCCGATCTCACGGGGATCGGGGCCTTCGGTGGTGTCGGCGAAGCCTTCGCAACGACGTCGACGGCGATTCCCGCCCGCGCCGGGTCCGTCAGGCGCGGCGGCGAGCGCGTTGTTCTGAGCTGCTGGCCTTACGACACTCCGTGAAACAAGCTCAGCCGTACTGCTTCGAGCAGACCGAGGAGCCCTCCAGGTAGCCCCGGCGCAGGGATTCGACGCGGTCGAAGCCGCTGTCGGGGCGTTTGCCGTTGATGTCGGCGGAGACGAGGCCGTCGGGGCGGAGCAGGTCGGCGATGGCTTCGTCGAGGTCGCCCGCCGAGAGGCGGAGGGCGCCGGGGCGGTTGGTGAACGCGGCCCACGCGCCGACGAGGCACGCGGTGCGCAGGCCGGCGTTCGGGTTGTCCAGGGAGGCGCCCACGCCCTTCTGGATGCCCAGCGCGTAGCGCGAAGCGATCTCCGCGAACGCCGCGAAGTCACCCAGGCCCGTGCTCGCGCGGCCGGACTGCTCGGCGTCCTCGTCGACGGGCTGCGCGAGCTCCGTGAGCCGCGTGACGTCGATGTTCACGGTGTTGTCGGCCGGGCAGTACGACGCCGGCGGCGTAGCCGGGCCGCCCGCGCAGGTGCCGCTGCCGGGGACGACGGCGGGCGCGGCCACGCCGGCGCCCTTGAACGCCGAGTCCAAGCTGGACTTCAGCAGCGTCAGCGTGTCCTGGTCGACCTTCGCGTCGCCCTTGCCGGTGTCCTTCGTGTCGAACGGGCGCTCGGTGAGGCGCGCCTGCACGTTCTGCGCGTTCATGGCCGCGCACTCCTTCGGGCCCTTTTCGAACCCGGTCTGGAACGCGAACGTGCGGTCGAACGCCGTGCCGTGGGCCTGGCGGTCGGTGCCGCTCGTGCCCGCCTGGTCGCGGATGAAGAACATCGCGGCCATGATCTGGTCGAGTCCCTCGGCGGTCGAGACCCGGTAGTACTCGCTGTTGCCCTCGGCGACCCAGCGGAAGTAGCCGCCGGCGAAGCAGTCGGCCTGCTGCTCCTTCACCACGCCCGGGGTGTTCTTCGTGATGCCCGCCTTCGGGCCGAGCCGGTACTGGATCGCGTGCCCGAACTCGTGGGCCAGCACCGTCACCACCGACATCCCGCCGAACCGCTGGCGCAGCATCGGCAGCAGCACCCCGCGGTCCCACGCCACCGAATCGTCGGCCGAGCAGTAGAACGCGTTCACGAGCTTCTTCACGCTGCCGCACGCCGTTTCCTCGGTGTCGGTGCGCGAGTCGTACGACAGCAGCGACGTGACGGGCTTGAAGCTCTGCCCGAACTCGGCGGGCAGCGTCGCGTCCCAGTAGGCCTCGACGTCGGCGATCGCGGCCGTCGCGAGCTGGTCGTCCTGGCCGCCCTCGGCGTTCTTCACGTTCAGGTCCGGCCGCGGCGCGCCGCTCTTCAGCCCGCTGTCGAAGTGGGTCACGGGCAGGCCGGCCACGTTGCCCGCGCCGGGCGTCGCGGGAGCCGGCTTCGTCCCACAGCCGGCCGCGCCGAGCGCCGCCACCACCGCGAGCGCCACGAGCGCTCCCCCTCGCTTCATCACGCCCGGGACCCTACTAAGCGGTCGCGTCCGGTGTGAGCGTTATTCCCGAACGGGTCGCGAGCGCGGCGGGGAGCGGCCCGATATGGTCGCTGACCATGCGTGCTGTCCGTCGTTTCACCGTCCGCGCCAGCCTGCCGGATTCGCTCGCGGGCCTCGGGGCGCTCGCGACGAACCTCCGCTGGACCTGGCACCCCCCGACCCGCGACCTGTTCGCGTCGATGGACGCCGAGCTCTTCAACTCGATCCGCGACCCGTTGCGCATGCTCACCGCGCTGCCGCCGGAGCGGCTCGAGGAGCTGGCCGTGGACGAGGACTTCCTCGAGCGCACGCGGCAAGCCGCGGCAGAGCTCGACCGCTACCTGTCCGAGCCGCGCTGGTACCAGCGCCGCACCGACGACGACCTGCCCGAGGCCGTCGCGTACTTCTCGATGGAGTTCGGCGTCACCGAGGCTCTGCCCAACTACTCGGGCGGCCTCGGCGTCCTCGCGGGCGACCACCTCAAGGCCGCCTCCGACCTCGGTGTGCCGATGGTCGGTGTCGGGCTGCTCTACCGCTCCGGCTACTTCCGCCAGAGCCTCTCGCTCGACGGCTGGCAGGTCGAGCACTACCCGGTGATCGACCCCAACGCGTTCCCGCTGGAGCTCGTCACCGAGGGCGGCCACGCGGTGCTCGTCGAGGTCGCCATGCCGGGCGGGCGCACCCTGCGCGCGCAGATCTGGCGCGCCCGGGTGGGCCGCATCCCGTTGCTGCTGCTCGACACCGACATCGAGGCCAACGACGAGGACCTGCGCCCGGTCACCGACCGGCTCTACGGCGGCGACGCCGACCACCGCATCCGTCAGGAGATCCTCGCCGGCATCGGCGGGTTCCGCGCCGTGCGGAAGTTCTGCGACCTGACCGGGCACCCGCAGCCGAAGGTGTTCCACACCAACGAAGGCCACGCCGGGTTCCTCGGCCTCGAACGCGCCCGCGAGATCATCCAGGCCGACCGCCTCGGCTTCGACGAGGCGCTCCCGGCCGTGCGGGCGGGCACGGTCTTCACCACGCACACGCCGGTGAGCGCCGGCATCGACCGGTTCCCCGTCGACCTGGTGCAGCGCTACTTCTCCGACGGCCGGCTCGTGCCCGACGTCGACGTGCGGCGCGTGCTGCAGCTCGGCGCGGAGGACAACCCGGGCCTGTTCAACATGGCGCACATGGGCCTGCGGCTCGCGCAGCGCGCCAACGGGGTGTCGGAGCTGCACGGGCGCGTCACGCGGCGGATGTTCTCCCGGCTGTGGCCCGGGTTCGACGACGACGAGGTGCCGATCTCGTCCATCACCAACGGCGTGCACGGGCCGACCTGGGTCGCCCGCGAGCTGAGCGCCCTGCTCGGCGGCAACCACGACGAGTTCGGCCACGAGGGCTCCGAGCCGGACAGCCCGCTGCGCGACGGTGTCTCGGACCAGCAGCTGTGGGACCTGCGCCGCGAGCTGCGGGAGAAGCTCGTGGCCGAGGTGCGCCGGCGTGTGCGGAACGCGTGGATGCAGCGCGGGGCCTCGGCGCTGGAGCTGGGCTGGACGGACCGCGTCTTCGACCCGGACGTGCTGACCGTCGGCTTCGCGCGCCGCGTGCCCACGTACAAGCGGCTCACGCTCATGTTGCGCAACCCCGACCGCCTGCGCGCGCTGCTGCTGGACGAGAAGCGCCCGATCCAGATCGTGATCGGCGGCAAGTCGCACCCCGCCGACGAGAACGGCAAGCAGCTGATCCAGCAGATCGTCCGGTTCGTGGACGACGCGGCCGTGCGCCACCGGATCGTGTTCCTGCCGGACTACGACATGTCCATGGCGCGCTACCTCTACCGGGGGTGCGACGTGTGGCTCAACAACCCTGTGCGGCCGCTGGAGGCGTGTGGCACGTCGGGGATGAAGTCGGCGCTCAACGGCGGCCTCAACCTGTCCATCCGCGACGGTTGGTGGGACGAGTGCTACGACGGCTCCAACGGCTGGGCCATCCCCACCGCCGACGGCGTCACCGACCCGCTGCGCCGCGACGACCTCGAAGCCGCCGCCCTGTACGACCTGCTGGGCCAGCAGATCGCGCCGCTCTACTACGACCGCGACGGCTCCGGCGTGCCCACCGGCTGGTTGTCGATGGTCTGGCACACGCTCGAGACGCTGGGTCCGCGCGTGCAGGCTTCGCGCATGGTGCGCGAGTACGTGGACTCCGGCTACCTGCCCGCGTCGCGCATGGTCACCGCCGCGACCGAAGACGGCTACCGCGGCGCCCTGTCCCTGGCCGACTACCGCACCAAGCTCGAGGTCGCGTGGCCGCGCGTGCGCATCTTCGACTCGGAACTGCTCTACGACCGCGCCGAACGGCTCGTGGTCGGCACCGAGGTGACCGTGCGCGCCCGCATCGACCTCGCCGGCCTCGACCCGTCCGAAGTGGACATCCAGGCCGTGGTCGGCCAGGTGGGCGACGCGGACGAACTCACGGAGACCGTCACGGTCCCCATGCACGGCGATGGCATCGGCGCCTTCTCCGCCACCCTGCGGCTGCCGCGCGCGGGCTCGGTCGGGTACACGGTGCGGGTGCTGCCGAAACACCCCCTGCTCGCGAGCCCGGCGGAACTGGCGCGGGTGGTGCTGGCCTGATGCCGGAGTTGGTCGCGCCCACCACCCGCCTGCACCGCGCCTGGCTGGACGCGCATTCCGAATGGGGACCCGGCCGGCACGAAGACGGCTTCGGCCTGGACCCCGCCGACGAGGTCACCTCCCCGGCCGGCTTCGCGGCTTTCGTCTCGCGCCTGGCCCGCGATGGCGACGTGCGGTACCGCTGGCTCACCGAGGACGACACCGTCCTCGGCGGCATCGCCCTGCGCCACGCCGACGACGAGTACACGCACTGGGCCGGCCACCTCGGCTTCGGCATCCGGCGCACGGCCCGGGGACGCGGGCTGGCCACGTGGGCCCTGACGCAGATGCTCGACGAGGCACGCACGCTCGGCCTGCAGCGCGTCCTGCTGGTGTGCGCCCCGGACAACCCCGCGTCGGCGCACACCATCCAACGCGCCGGTGGGGTATTCGACCAGATCGCCCCCACGCCTCACGGCCCGGTGCGGCGCTACTGGATCGACCTCGCCGCATCGGGGAGTTGAGCGACCGGCGCCTGATCACGGCGCCTGGTTTGTGTGCCGTGTTTTGCGGATGCGCGCTCACAGCATGGTGATCGGTGCGCAGCCTTTGTGCGCCGCCGGTCAACGCATTGTTGCCCCGGCACCGGGATGCGTGCGCCGACGCTCAGGACATGTCAGCCAGGGCACCGAGATGCGTGGCGCCGACGCTCAGGGCATGGTTGCCTCGGCACTGGGATGCGTGCGCTGGCGATCAGGGCATGGTTGCCTCGGCACTGGGATGCGTGCGCCGACGTTCAAGACATGTCAGCCAGGGCACCGAGATGCGTGCGCCGGCGATCAAGACATGTCAGCCAGGGCACCGAGATGCGTGCGCCGGCGATCAAGACATGTCAGCCAGGGCGCAACTTCTGTCCCGCCCTGACACGACGGGCGGCTGCGTGGCAGCGATTGTTCCCCCGACAGCCACAGCATGGTGGCCGTCGCACAGGGATTGTGCTTTGGCAGTCATGGCAGGGTAATTGGCGTGCAGACTTGAGTCTCGGCGGACAGGGCGCGTTGGCCACGGCGCAGGGCATGTCCGCGGTCGGACACGGCAGCGGTTGTGAAACATCGGTTGTTGATCGGCTGTCGCAGCGCGGTGGTATGTGCGCAGGGTTTGTGTGTCGGCGATCAGGACATGAGTTGTGCACTCGCGCGCAGCATGCGGTGGCGGGGGCACGGGCTTGTTCGAGGCCGGACATGGCGTTGTCCGCGGAGCAGTAGTTGGTTGTTTGCGGTCGCTGCGTGGTGGTTGTCGCGCACGGCTTGCGCGCTGGCGGAACGGCATGGTGGCGAAGGCACGAGGTGTGTGCTGGCCGTGGGGCGAGGTGGCCGGGGCACAGGGTTTGTCCGCGGTCGGACATGGTGGTAGCGGCGAAGCAGTGGTTGTTTGTTGGTTGTCGCTGCGTGGTGGTGGGTGACCAGCGTTTGTGCGTTGGCGGTCGGGCACGGCTGGGGGTGTGCGCTGGCGCCCAGGATGCGGTGGCCGGGGAACGGGGGTTGGCCGAGAGCGCTCTCGGCGGTGGCCGCGATGCAGTGGTTGTTCGTCGGATATCGCTGGGTGGTGGTGGGCGGCCGGCGTTTGTGTGTCGGCGGTCAGAGCATGGTGGCGGCTATGGCCCGGGGTGTGTGTTGGTGCGCAGGGTGTGGTGGCCTGGGCACAGAGGTTGTTTGGGGCCGGTCATGGTGGTGGTAGCGGGGCCGCCGATTGTTCGGCGGCAGCCATGGCGCGGGGTGTGTGGGTGCGCAGGGTGTGGTGGCCGGGGCACAGAGGTTGTTCGGGGCCGGACATGGTGGTGGTAGCGGGACCGCCGACTGTTCGGTGGCAGACATGGCGTGATGGCGGGTGCGCAGAGTTCGTGAGTCGGCGGGCGCTCAGTTGGTGGCTGCGGCGCATGGGTTGTGCGGCGGCGCACGCCGAGCTGGTGGGTGCCGCACAGCGGGTGTGAATCGGCGGACATCGTGTGGTGGTGAAGGCACCAGCGTTGGTCGCCCAAGCACAAACCAGGTCAGCACCCCATCAGCACCTGCGCACAAAACCTCACGGAACGGGGTCCGAACCACCCTCCACCACCGGCAGCCCCGCCGCGGCCCAGGCGCGGAAGCCGCCCGAGAGGTCGGTGGCGTTGGGCAGGCCGAGGCGTTGCAGGTCGGCCGCGGCGAGGCTGGAGGCGTAGCCCTCGTTGCACACCAGGATGGCCGTCGTGTCTGTTGTCACACCTGGGAGGCGCCAGGCGCTGTCCGGGGCGAGGCGCCATTCCAGGTGGATGCGCTCGACGACCACCGAGCCGGGGATCTCGCCCTCGGCGGCGCGGTTCGGGTGCGGGCGGATGTCCACCACCAGCGCGCCTTCGGCCTGAAGCTGCGCCGCCTGGGCCGGCGTGACCCGGTTCAGGGTGGACCGGGCGCCGGCGAGGAGGTCGTCGATCGAGCTCATCGGCCGAGTATGACCGGGAACGGCGGGATCTCCGCGGGCACGTCGGCGAGGGTCGTGTACTCGCGCGTCGCCACCAGCGGCGGCGAGTACGCGTGCACGCTCGCGGCCGGCGCGTCGCCGAGGCCCGTGACCTGGTGGGCGCGCCCGGCGCCGAAACCGATGCCCTCGCCGGCGGAGTGCGTGCGGCGGCGCACCGGGCCGCCGGGGTAGCGGTACTCCTCGCCGAGTTCGCCCTGCAGCACGGTGAACGAGCCGGCCGCGCCGCCGTGGTCGTGGGGTTTCGTCTGCTGGCCGGGCAGCCACGACAGCAGCCACAGCTCCACGCCGTCGGTCAGCGCGAGCCGCGCCCACCAGCGGCGGTCCTCGTCGAAGCGCAGCACCTCGCGCAGACCGGAAGTGAGCTCCGTGGTGACGGTCCGCGTCAGTTCCGCCAGCTCACGCGGCGTCCACAACAGCCGCGCCGGCTGCAGCAGTTCGACGAGCAGGGGATCGGTCAGGTGCGGGTGGACCTCGAAATCGGGACGGGTGATCGACGTGGTCAAGGGGGTGCTCCTCGCGAGCGGAAGTGGGTCCGGGCTGGTCACGGCGCAGCGCGGCACGCGGGAACGCGAACGTCCCCGGAATCAGTGCCGCGCCGCGGTACACCCGCACGACGCGACGAGGAGCAGGTCGATCGTGCGCCGGCGCCAGAACGAGCCCCGCGGTGCGGGGAAGGGCGCGGACACGGACCTGGACACGCAACCGATGGTGCCACAACGGGCACTTTGTCCGCGCCACCGTCTCATCGGCTGGACGCCCGCGCGCTGTCAACCCCGGGCGGGTGCGGACGCGCGCGCGTGGACGGCCACAATGGGCGCGTGAGCGAGCCGATCCTGCCCAGCGACCTTGACGACCTCGTGGTGCGGATGTCCGGTGTCGGCGTCCGCCGCAACGGAAACGACCTTCTCGCGGACCTCGACTGGAACGTCGAACTCGACGAACGCTGGGTCGTGCTCGGGCCCAACGGCGCGGGCAAGACGACCCTCCTGCGGCTGGCCGCCGCGGAACTGCACCCCACCTCCGGCACCATCCACCTGCTCGGCGACCAGATCGGCCGGGTCAACGTCTTCGAACTGCGCCCCCGCATCGGGTTCACCTCCGCCGCGATCGCCCAGCGCGTGCCCGGCGACGAGCTGGTGAAGGACGTCGTGGTGAGCGCCGGCTACGCGGTGATGGGCCGCTGGCGCGAGGCCTACGACAGCCTCGACCTCGACCGCGCCACCGAGCTGCTGGCCACGCTCGGCATCGCGCACCTGGCCGACCGCACGTTCGGCACGCTGTCCGAAGGTGAACGCAAGCGGGTGCTGATCGCACGTTCGCTGATGACGGACCCGGAGCTGCTGCTGCTCGACGAACCGGCCGCCGGTCTGGACCTGGGCGGCCGCGAGGACCTCGTGTCGCGGCTTTCGGACCTGGCGATGGACCCGGACGCACCGGCGATGGTGCTCGTCACCCACCACGTGGAGGAAATCCCACCCGGCTTCACCCACGCCCTGCTGCTGCGCGACGGGCACGCCGTGGTGGGAGGGCTGATGGACGACGTGATCACGAGCGAGAACCTGTCGAAGACCTTCGACCAGGACCTGGTGCTCCAGCGTTCGGGCGAGCGGTTCTTCGCCCGCCGCCGGTAGGTTGTCCTTACCGGCCGGTAGCCTGCTGGCAACCCGTCAACGAGGAGGAATGCTGCGTGGGAGAGTTCGTAAGCCTGGAGGTCGAGGGCGGCGTCGGCACGATCCGGCTCAACCGGCCGCCGGTCAACGCGCTGAACAACCAGGTGCAGGCCGAGCTCGCCGAGGCCGCGCGTGAAGCCTCGGACCGCGACGACGTGCGCGCCGTGATCCTCTACGGCGGCGAGAAGACGTTCGCCGGTGGCGCTGACATCAAGGAGATGGCCGCCCGCACCTACCCGGAGATCGCGAAGTTCGGCGCCGAGCTCACGGCGTCGCTCGCGCGCATCGCGGGCATCCCGAAGCCGGTCGTCGCGGCCATCACCGGCTACGCGCTCGGCGGCGGCCTGGAGCTGGCCCTCACCGCCGACTGGCGCGTGGCGGGCGACAACGTGAAGGTCGGCCAGCCGGAGATCCAGCTCGGCATCATCCCGGGCGCCGGCGGCACGCAGCGCCTCACACGCCTGATCGGCCCGAGCAAGGCCAAGGACCTCATCTACACCGGCCGGTTCGTGAAGGCCGACGAGGCGCTGAAGCTCGGCATCGTCGACGAGGTCGTGGCGCCGGACGACGTGTACGCGGCCGCGCGCAAGTGGGCCGAGCAGTTCGTGAACGGTCCCGCCGTGGCGCTCAAGGCCGCGAAGACCGCCATCGACTCGGGCCTCGACGTCGACCTGGCGACGGGCCTGAAGATCGAGACGCAGCTGTTCACCGCGCTGTGGGCGACCGAAGACCAGAAGAACGGCATGGCCTCCTTCATCGAGAACGGCCCGGGCAAGGCCACCTTCGAGGGGAAGTGACCTCCGTGACCGACCCCGCGCCGAACCCGCACGCCACGGCGGAGGAGGTCAAGGCCGCCTACGACGACCCGAAGCTCGCCAACGTCCTGTACCACGACTGGGAAGCCGGGACGTACGACGAGAAGTGGTCGATCTCCTACGACGAGCGCTGCATCTCCTACGCCACCGACGTGTTCAACGCCGTCGCCGGTGACGACGGCCAGCCCTACGGCCACGCGATGGAGCTCGGCAGCGGCACCGGGTTCTTCCTGCTCAACCTGATGCAGGGCGGGGTCGCCAAGAAGGGGTCCGTCACGGACCTCTCGCCGGGCATGGTGCAGGTGGCGCTGGGCAACGCGGAGAACCTGGGCCTCGACGTCGACGGCCGCGTCGCCGACGCCGAGCGGATCCCGTTCGACGACAATACGTTCGACCTCGTGGTCGGCCACGCCGTGCTGCACCACATCCCGGACGTGCGCCAGGCGTTCGGCGAGGTGCTGCGCGTGCTCAAGCCCGGCGGCCGCTTCGTCTTCGCGGGCGAGCCGACCAAGGTCGGCGACTTCTACGCGCGCAAGCTCGGGCAGATCACGTGGTACCTCACCACGCGCATCACGAAGTTCCCGGCGCTGAACGGGTGGCGGCGCCCGCAGTCCGAACTGGACGAGTCGTCGCGCGCGGCGGCGCTCGAAGCCGTGGTGGACATCCACACCTTCGACCCGTCGGAACTCGAGGCCATGGCCCGTGGCGCCGGCGCGCAGGACGTGCGCGCGGTGACCGACGAGTTCTCGGCCGCGCTCGCGGGCTGGCCGATCCGCACGTTCGAGGCCGCGGTGCCGCAGGAGAAACTGACGGTGCGGTGGCGGATGTTCGCGTACCACCTGTGGCTGCGACTGTCCGCTTTGGACAAAAAGGTGCTGTCGAAGGTGCTGCCGCGCGAGCTGTTCTACAACGTGATGATCACCGGGACCAAGCGGCCGTCCTGAATTGGCCTACGGTTTCTCGCTCGACGACGTCGCCTTCCTGCGCTCCGCCGCCGGACGGGCGGCGCTCGCCGAGTGCGCGGCGTTGCCGCTGACGGACGCTTCCCGCCTCGCCGACGTCGCGGCCGTGCGGCGTTCGGTGGGCGAGCGGTTCGCCGCCGCGGTGCTGGAAACGGTGGTGCTGCGGCGGAAATCGGCCGCGAAGCTCGCGGGCGCCGATGAGTGGCTCTTCACGGGCGACGCGCTGCAGCAGGCGAGCGCGACGCTGGTGGCGCGGCACCGGGCCGCGCGCCTGGCGGGCCGGGACGTGCACGACGTCACGTGCTCCGTCGGCGCCGACCTCGTGGAGCTGGCGCGAGTGGCGAAGCGGACGTTGGGATCCGATGTGGACCGCGTACGGCTGGAGATGGCGCGCCACAACGCTTCCGCCGCGGGGGTGCTCGCGGGGCTGGTGCAGGCCGACGCGCTGCGCCCGGCCAGCCGCGACACCGTCGTGGTCGCCGACCCGGCGCGGCGCGATTCGGCGGGCCGGCGTACCTGGAAGCCCGCGGACTTCGCACCGCCGCTGGACGGGCTCGTCGACGCGTACCCGGGGCGTCCGCTGTCGGTGAAGTGCGCGCCGGGCCTGGACTTCGCGATCGTTCCCTGGGCCGACGAGGTCGAGCTCGTCTCGCTCGACGGCGCGGTGCGCGAGGCGTGCCTGTGGCGGGGCCTGGGCAACGGCGTCGCACGCCGGGCGACGGTGTTGCGTTCGGACGGTACGCAGTGGACGGTCGCCGACACGGATCCCGACGAGCTGCCGTCGCGGGCACCGGGGGAGTGGCTCGTGGACCCCGATGGCGCGGTGGTGCGGGCCGGGCTCGTGCGCCACTACGCCGCGCGCCACGGCCTGTGGCAGCTCGACGAGCGCATCGCGTACCTCACCGGCGACACGCCACCCCCCGGGGTGCGCGCGTTCCGGGTGCTGGAACACGGTCCGTACAGCGAAAAAGCCCTGCGTGCGACCATGAAACGGCTCGGCGTGGGGCGGCTGGAGATCCTCGTGCGTGGTCTGGACGTGGATCCGGACGCTCTGCGTCGCCGCCTGAAACCGCGTGGTCACGAAGAGTCCACTGTGGTGCTCACGCGGATCGGCCGGTCGCCCGTGGCGTTCGTGTGCCGCGCCGAACGCATCCCTTCGGAGGGTTCTCCAGACCAGTCCGTTGGCGTAGATTTCGGAAGCTTGTAACCCGGAATTCACCAACGACACCGGAGGGGTCGCCGTGTCTCGTTTTCCCGCTCTGCTCAAGCTCGCCGCTGCCGCCGCGATCGGCGCCACCGTCGCGGGTGGTGCGACCGCGCTGGCCGGTTCCGACGCCGTGACGGCCGCCCACGGGCGCGAGCCGGCGAACATCGGCCAGGTCAAGAACGACGTGAAGGCCTACTACGGCGACTACCTCGACGCGGCGGGCAAGCACCACTACTCCGACACGAGCCGGTTCGTCACCGACACCCAGCGCGTGGTCGCCGACGCGAAGCACTACCTCACACAGAAGCTCGGCAAGGTCAAGAACCCGGCGATCGTGCTCGACGTCGACGACACGTCGGAAGTCACCTACGGCTGGGAGGCCGACAACGACTTCGGCTTCGACCCGGTGAAGCAGCAGCAGGCGATCGACAACGGCACGTTCGTGGCCAACAAACCCGTGCTGGAGCTGGCGAACTGGGCGGCGCAGCGCGGCGTGAAGATCTACTTCCTCACCGGGCGCAGCCAGCCGCAGGGGCCGCAGTCGCTGAAGAACCTCGCCGACGAGGGGTACCCGGCGCCCGCGGGCGCGTTCTTCAAGCCGGCCGGCACGGCGCCCGACTACCTGCCGTGCGGCCTGACCTGCACGACGATCCAGTACAAGTCCGGCACGCGCGCTCACATCCAGGCGACGGGCGCGCACCTCGTGCTCAACCTCGGTGACCAGTTCAGCGACCTCGAGGGCGGGTACGCCGACCACCCGGTGAAGCTGCCGAACCCGATGTACTACCTGCCGTGATCCCGTTCCCGCACTGACGAGCGGCGGCCCGGGCGTCCACGGTGGACACCCGGGCCGCGGGATCAGCCCGTGTAACCCGAGAAGATCTTCGAGAACTCGTACGGCTGCTGCGTGATGTTCGTGCACTGGTAGAGCGCGCCGTTGCACGCGTTGGCGTCGCGCCCGGCCTCCCAGAAGGACAGCATGCCGAGGTGCACGCTCTTCGCGAAGTTCACCACGGCGGTGGCGTCCTTCTGGTAGAAGATCTCGTTCTGCGAGTCGTTCACCCCCAGCATCGGCGTGAGCCCGACCTTCTGCCACGCGGCCGAGTCCGACAGCCCGAAGATGGACTTGAGCTGGGCCTGCGTGGCCTTGGCCGCGGAGATCGCCTTCGCGCCCTGGTCACCGGCGCCCTGGTAGTAGTCCATCGCCATGACGTTGACCAGGTCGAGGTTCACACCCGCGGCCTTGGCGGCGTTGACGACACCCACGCCGTTGGAGTCGAGGCCGTTGGGCAGAACCGGCAGTGTCAGCGAGATCTTCAGGCCGGGGTTGTTGTCCTGCACGGTCTTCAGCGCCTGCGAACGCCGCTGGATCGACGCGGTGTCGGCGACGGCCGCGCCCTCGATGTCGAGGTCGATGTACTTGAGGCCGTACGCCTTCACGACCGCGTCGTACTCGGCCGCGAGCGCGGACACGCTGGAGCACGCCTGCGCCAGCTCGATGCCCGACGCGCCACCGAAGGACACCTTCACGTCGCCACCGGCCGACCGGATCTTCGCGATCTCGGCCGACTGCCACGCCGAGCGCGGGTCGTAGGCGTTGAACCAGCTGGCCTTGCAGCCGGCGCCGGTGACGAACCCGAGCGTGAAGCCCTTCACGCCGCCCTTGGACGACATCGCCGACAGCACGGGCGTCGGCCACGCGCCCATGTCGACGTACGGCGCGACCGGTACGGGTGAGCCGGCCGCGGCGACACTCGCGCCGGCGGGCGTGGCCGCCACTCCGGCGGCGACGGCCAGCACGCCACCCAGCGCGGCGAGCAACCTGCGGGGAGAGGGGAGCCTCATGGTGAAACCTCCACAGCGGGGACCTGGAGAGCGGGAAACCTTGTCCAAATGGTATAGACCAATACCCTGACGCGGGCCATAGACCATTCGGATGCCGCGCGGTTCCGCTCACCGGGATCGCCGTGGTGGGGCGATGGTCAGGCGCTGCACCGGTTCCGCTGACCGGGTGGTGCCGGGCTTGGGGATTCGCTGTGGTGGCGGGTTGGGATCGCGGGACAACAGGTGCCCGCGGACGTTTGCGTGCTGTGATCGCTGGTTCGCCGACGCTGTCGGAGTCAGCGCGGGCCGAAACCGGACGTCGTTCGGAGTTCGCCGGCCGGTCAGGCGCTGTCGAGGTTTTCCGCGCACCGGCGCAGCAGCTCGGCCAGCCGTCGGCGCTCGGTGGGCGACAGGCCGGTCAGCATGCGTTCCTCGGCGTCGAAGACCACTTGCTCGGCGGCTTTGAGCTGCGCGGTGCCGGGACGCGTCAGAGTCACTGGCCGCGCGCGCCCGGTCGAAGCCTTCTCGGCCACTGTCACGAGACCCGCGGTGCGCAGGCCGCCGAGGACGTCCCGCAGCGATTGCCGCGTGACGAAGCACCGCCGCGCCAGCTCGGCCGACGAGGCGCCGGGGTGGTCGGCCAGTGCCCGCAGCACCGCGTACTGCGACATCGACAGCCCGATCGGCCGCAGGTCCTCGTCGCACGCCTGGCGCAGCGCCTGCTGCGCGCGCTTGACCAGGTAACCGGGCCGGGCCGTGGTTTCGGCTTGACTCATGTCAGGAACCTTACACATACTGGGGATGTAAGGAACCTGACACAGGAGGAGCGATGACGACGATCGACCCGGCCGCGGACGTCGCGACGCTGGTCAACGTGTTCACGGTCGACCCGCGGCGCCAGCAGGAGCTGGTCGAGGTGCTGACCGCGGCCACCGAAGAGACGATCCGCCACCGTCCGGGCTTCGTGTCCGCGAACATCCACGCGAGCACCGACGGAACCCGCGTCGTCAACTACGCGCAGTGGGCGAGCGTCGAGGAGTACCAGGCGATGCTCGCCGATCCCGGCTGCCGCGAGCACCTGGCCGCGGCCGCCGCCCTGGCGAGCTTCGACCCGCACATTTACACGGTGGCCTCGGTCCACCACCGCTGACGGGGTCAGCTCACGGCGAGCGCCGTGACTCCCGAGACGTAGCGGCCGCCCTTCACGTCGCCGAGGGGGACGAGGCGGGGAAGGTCGAGCGGCGCGCCGTCTTCGGCCGTCGAGAGCAGCAGCGGGCGGCCGCCCGCCGACTCCTCGGCGAGGGTCACCGCGGCGCCGTAACCGTCGGAACCGACCGCGACGACGGTCTTGTCCGGCGTCGGCAGCACGCCGGCCAGCAGGAGCACCAGGGACAGCGAGGGGCCGGACTCCGTGTGCGTCTGCTGGCCCTCGCCCGAGGCGAACGAGGTGGTCACCGTGCGGCGGGGCAGGTGGGCGAGCAGGACCGGCGGCAGGGTCACCGTGCGGTGGCCGAACGAAATCCGCACGGCTTTGTCCGCCGGGCCCGCACCGGACACCGCGACGGTGACCGAGCGGACGTCGGGGACCGTGCGCAAGGCGGTGCGGTCGCCGGGCACGGCCAGGTCCACGCCGTGGCGGCCGGCGCGGAAGACGGCCGGGTGGTTGCCGAACGCGGGGTCGAGTTCGGCGAGCGCGAAGGTCACGGACCGGTGGGTGCCGGTCACCGCGACGGTCACGCGCAGCACCGTGTTCTTGCCCGGCGGCAACGCCGGCGCGGCCGCGGTGACCAGCTGATCGAGGTCCGCCCCGGCGAGCTCCGCCGCCGAATACGACTTCGGGCTGCCGACCGCGCCGCCGACGGACACCGTCGAGGGCGCCGCGGTGGCGACGCCCGTCGTGCCCACCAGTCCGGCGACCACTGCCACCACGAGGACGAGCTTGCGCATCCGCGCCTCCCTGAGCTGATAACACCCGCAGCCGCGGGCGAGCGGCCGAAGTTTAGCCGCTTTCCGGGAGATCGGGGCCCAGTCGGAACCGCATCCGGCAGACGACGGCGTCGGACCGGCGCCGCAGGGCGCGCGCGAGCACGGCGCCGCGCTGGTTCTGCAGCACGCGCTGCCACACGTGCTCCGGCTCGACCTCCGCGATCAGCACGAACACGTGACAGCCGCCGACCCCGCGCAGGTGCTCGACGAGCGGCGCGCCGAGCCGCCGGCGTTCGTCGTGCACCTGGACGAGCGGGACTTCGGGGTGCCAGCGTTCCCAGTCCGCGACGAACGCGCGGGCTTGCGCTTCCTCTTCGGGGTGCGTCACGTGCACCGCCTGCACGCGATCGCCGAGCGACAACGCGGCGGCCAGCGCGTCGCGCGTCAGCCGCGAGACAGTGTTCACCGGCACCACCACGAGCGCCTTGCGGGGCCGGGGCGGCGCCGGCGTGCGGCCGAGTTCGAGGCGCTCGCCGATGCGTGCGTAGGTGCGGTTCACCCACTCCATCGCGACCACCAGCAGCGGCAGCGCGACGACGATCAGCCACCCGCCTTCGGTGAACTTCGTCGCCGCGACGACCACGGCCGCGATGGCGGTGAGCAGCGCGCCGAACCCGTTGAGCAGCGCCTTGCCGGCCCAGCGCGGCGGGCGTTCGCGCCGCCAGTGCCGCACCATGCCGAACTGCGACAACGTGAAGCCCACGAACACGCCGATCGCGAACAGCGGCACCAGGGTGTTCACGTCGCCGCCCGCGAGCACGAGCAGCAGCGCGGACGCGCCGGCGAGGAAGCCGATGCCGTAGCGGTGGACCTGACGTTCGGCGCGCAGCGCGAACACGTGCGGGAGGTTGTTGTCGCGCGCCAGCAGTTGCGCGAGCACGGGCAGCCCGCCGAACGACGTGTTCGCGGCGAGCGCGAGCAGCAGCACCGTCGAGAACTGCACGACGTAGTAGCCGAACCCGTTGCCCAGCGCCGCGCTCGTCACCTGCGAGAGCACGGTGACGCCGTCGACCGGGTGGATCGAGAACTTCTCGATGAGCGACGCGATCCCGATCAGCATCACCGCCAGCAGCGCGCCGAGCGCGACCTCGGCCCGCTGCGCGCGGCGCACGCGCGGGCGCCGGAACGACGGCACCGCGTTGGCGATCGCTTCGACGCCCGTCAGCGCCGCGCAGCCGTTCGCGAAAGCCCGCAGCAGCAGGAAAACGCCGACGGTTTCGAGGCTGTGCGCCTGCGCGGGCGCGGCGACGGCGGCCGCCGGGTCGTGCCGGACGAGCCCGACCACGATCATGGTCAGGATCGCCCCGACGTAGACGGCCGTGGGCGCGATGAACGCCCGCGCGCTCTGCGCGATGCCGCGCAGGTTGACGCCCGTCACGATCGCCAGCACCGCGAGGCACAACCACGTCGTGTACGGCAGCAGCTCCGGGAACGCCGACGTCAGAGCGGCGACGCCGGCGGCTACCGACACGGCGACGTTCAGCACGTAGTCGATGACCAGCGACGCCGCCGCCACGAGCGAAGCCCGCCGGCCGAGGTGTGCGCGGCTCACGCCGTACGCGCCGCCACCGTCGGGGAAGGCCGCGATGACCTGCCGGTAGGAGAACGTGAGCACGGTGAGCAGCAGCGCGATCGCCAGCGTCACCGGCACCGCGAACCCGAGCCCCGCGCCGCCCGCGACGGCGAGCACGAGCACGATCGCCTCGGGCCCGTAGGCGACGGACGCCATCGCGTCCAGGGACAGCGCGGCGAGCCCGCCGAGCACGGACAGGCGGTGCCGCTCCGCGGGATCGCGCTTCTCGGGTTGTTCGGCGCGCGCGGGCGTGATCAAAGTCGACACGGGTCAAGGTTGGCGGTACGCCCGAATCCCGTGACCGCGCTTCACGTTTCCTTGACGCACAGCGCGGGGTTTTTCACCGGAACCCGCTTCGGCTGGTGCCGGGACAACGCGACGCCGGCGAGCACCACGACCATGCCCGCCACCACCCGCGGCCCGATCTCCTCGTGCAGCACCACGGCGCCGAGCACCACGGACACCACCGGCAGCAGGTACCCGACGGTGGCGGCCGTCGTCGCGCCTTCCGTCGCGATGAGGCGGTAGTTGAGGTGGAACGTGACGCCCGTGCCGAACACCCCGAGCACGACCACGGCCACCACCGCCGCCACCGTGACGTGCGGCGCGCCGGAGCCGAAGGGCAAAGCGAGGGCGCTGAGCCCGGTCGCCGCCACGAGCTGCGCCGCCGAGAGCGCCAGCGGCTCCGTGCCGCTGCCGACGAGTTTCCGCCCCATGTAAGCGAACGCGACCGCGTAGCTCACCGCCGCGCCGAGCAGCGCCAGCGCGCCCCAGCTCAGGAGCCCCGATTTCGTCCAGGGCGCGAAGATCAGCACCGTGCCCGCGAACCCGACGAGCAGGCCCGCGAGCCGGCCGGGCCGGGCGCCGCGTTCAGTGCCCGTCGCCAGGCCGATGACCAGCGACCACAGCGGGGTCGTCGGGTTGACCACGCCGGCCACCCCCGAGTCGACGGTCCGCTCACCCACCGCGAAGAGCGCGAACGGCACCGCATTGCACAGCAACGCCGCGACCGTCACGCGCCCCCACGTCGTACCGCCGCGCGGCAGCCGCTGCCGCGCCGCCACCGCGAGCCCGAGCAGCACCGCCGCCCCCAACCCGCACCGGACCACCGTCACGACCGCCGGCGAGAACCCTTCGAGCGCCAGCTTGATCCACAGGAACGTCGATCCCCACAGCACCGCCAGTACCGCCATGCGCACCGCTGTTCCGCCGCCGGACATCCACCCGTCCCCCTGTCTTCCGGTTCCCCGGCAGCCACGCTGCCGCACCCGAAAAACCAGGACAAGTGAAAGATCTTGGCACCGGCTTAAGCAGAACTGGACGATCCGCGCTGCTCCAGGAACTCCCGCCCGACCCGCTTCGGCACCCGGCAGAGCCACCCCTCGACGAGCGTCTCCTCCAACGTCTCGACGTCGATGTCCGCCAACCGCACGAGGATCGCCGGGTAACCGTTGAAGTGCGGCGTCGTGAAGAACACCGCCGGATCGTCCGCCAGCAACGCTTCCTTGGCCCCGACATCCGGCACCCGCACCGCCAGCACGTCCCCCTCCGGCGCCGCCGCACCGAGCGCCTCGAGGTCACCCTTGCGCAGCGGCCGCTCCCACGCGTACGCCTTGCCCTTCACCCCCCACTCCCGCGCGTCCCTCTTCACCACCCGCTCCGTCCCCGGCAGCCCAGCCCCCAGCCGGTCCACGTCATCCCAGGTCGCCATAGCCCTCAGGCTAGCCCGCTTCCCCACCACGAGCGGCCTTTCCGCGCCACCACCCACCCAAGGCGCCGCACCACGCGTACGAAACCGCCGCCGAACTACGCAGCAAGTCCTGCACCCAGCCCTGCCGTGCATCCCGATCGGCGACGCACCAAGCAATTCGACACCGCCGCCGAACTAAGCAACCAAGGATGCGCCCAGCCCCCGCCGGGCACCCCGAACGGCGGCCCACCACGCGCATACGACACCGCCGCTCGACCGCCCCACTGAGGATGCAGCCAGCCCCTGCCCGGCACCTCGATCCGAAGCTTCCACACGGCCGCCGACCCCGTGTCAAGGCACGCTTTCCCGCCTTGACACGGGGTCAGCGGCCGTAGTCACACTCAAGCTTCGGGGTGCCTACGCCACGCAACACGCCCCGCGAGGGCCGCATCACACCACAGACCAACCGCCGCCGCCCCCGCGCGGACCCCCAACCCTCACCGTTTCCGCGCCACCAACACCGTATCCCGAATCACCACCTCCTCTCCCTCCATCACGACCATCCGCTCCCGCGCTTCCACCTTCACCGACGCCCACGATTCGTCCAGCGTCCGAGCCACGTCCTCGGCGAGGAAGAACATGTCCGGGACGTTCGGCCGGTGCGCGCGACCCTCCACGTCGGTCGGGTGGTGACCGACGATCAGCAGCGTGCCGCCCGGTGCCACGGCGTCGGCGAGCCGCGCGAAGATCGGCTCGCGCTGCGCCGAGGCGAGGTGCAGGAAGTGCGACGTCACGAGGCCGTACTTCTCGTCCGGCACCCACGTGGTCAAGTCCACCGTGCGCCAGCGGATCCGGTCGGCCAGGCCCAGCGCTTCCGCCTGCGCGGCACCGCGGCCGACGGCGGTGGCCGCGAAGTCCGCCGCCGTCACCTCCCACCCGTTCCGCGCGAGCCACACCGCATCACCACCTTCACCACAGCCGGCGTCAAGCGCTGTCCCCGGTGGCAACGCGGCAGCCTCGGTCACGAGTTGCTCATTCGGCTTGCCGCTCCAGATCACCGGCGCCGACCGGTACCACTCGTCCCACGAAGCTTCGTCGAAGGGAACTTCCTTGTGCTCCACCGTCACACCCCGTGCCGATCCGGGCCGCCGACCAGCGCGGCGGCTTCGCGTTCCACCTCGTGCGAGAACGGCGCTCGCGCCCGCCGCACGTCCTCGGCCACCAGATCGGCGTTGATCATCGAGCCGGCCATGAGCCCGGCGGCCGCGGAGATCACGACCTGCGCCTTCAGGTCCGCCACGTTCCCGGCCACCCACACGCCGGGCACCTCTGTTGCGCCCGTGGCGTCGGCCGCCACCGCGCTGCCGACGACCTGCCCGCCGACCACCGTCTCCACCGGTTCCAGCCCCAGCTGTTCGAGCACGCCGGCCCGCGCGGTGAAGCGCGGGGCGACCACGACGACCTCGCGAGCCACCACTTCGCCGGACGCGAGCTCGACCCCCGTCAGCTCGTCGCCCTCCACCCGCAGCGCCGAGACTTCGCCCGCCACGACGCGGATCCCGCGTGCCGCCAGGTGGTCGCGCTGCTCGGCGTCGAACTCCGGCGCGGTGTGGGAGAACACGACCACGTCGTCGCTCAGCTGCCGCCACATGAGCGCCTGGTGCACGGCCATCGGATTCGTGGCGAGCACGCCGATCGCCCGGTCGCGCGCCTCCCAGCCGTGGCAGTACGGGCAGTGCAGCACGTCGCGGCCCCACCGCTCGGCGACGCCGGCCACGTCGGGCAGTTCGTCGACGAGGCCGGTCGCCACCAGCAGGCGGCGCGCCCGCGCGGTCCGGCCGTCGGCCAGCCCCACCTCGAACCCGCCGCCGTCGAGCGCGGCGGCCGAGGTGACCTCACCGCGCACGACCTCGCCCCCGTACCCGAGCACCTCTTCGCGGCCGAGCGCCAGCAGTTCGGCGGGTGGGGTGCCTTCTCTGGCCAGGTAGTTGTGCACGTGGCCGGCCGGGGCGTTGCGGGGCTCTCCCGCGTCGACCACCAGGACCGAGCGCCGGGAGCGCGCCAGCGCCACCGCTCCGCTCAGGCCCGCGGCTCCACCGCCGACCACCACGACGTCGTAGTTCTCGTTCACTTGCGGATTCCTCCTGTGTGTCCGTCTCCGCTTCGGACTATCCGGAGATCTGGCCGGCTTGACAAATGTGTTTGCCGAAGTGGCAAATGGACGGCATGGACGGTGAACTCCCGGACGTCGGCGACGTCCTCGAAACGGTCGGCCCCCGGCTGCGCGCGCTCCGTCAGCAGCGCAACGCGACGCTCGCGCAGCTCTCGGAGACCACGGGCATCTCGGTGAGCACGCTCTCGCGGCTCGAATCCGGTCAGCGCAAGCCCACGCTGGAGCTGCTGCTCACCCTCGCGCGCGCCCACCAGGTGCCGCTCGACGAGCTGGTCGGCACCGCGCCGACCGGCGACCCGCGGCTGCGCACGCACTCGTTCGTGCGCCACGGCATCACGTTCCTGCCGCTCACGCGCCGGCCCGGCGGGCTGCGGGCGTACAAGCAGATCTTCCCGCCGCGCTGGCCCGACAGCGACCCCGAACCCCGCGTGCACGAGGGGTACGAGTGGGCGTACGTCCTTTCCGGACAGTTGCGGCTGATCCTCGGCGAGCACGACGTGATCCTCAAGCCGGGTGAAGTCGTGGAGTTCGACACGCACGTGCCGCACTGGTTCGGCAACCCGGGCGACGTGCCGTGCGAGGTTCTCGCCCTGTTCGGGCCGCAGGGCGAGCGGTTCCACGTCCGGGCCAGCCCGGCGGCCTCTTGACGCATACCCATATCGGCATATGATGGGTCGCGTGGCACGAGCAGCGACGACGACAGACGTGTTCAACGCCGTGGCGGAACCCCGGCGGCGGGAGATCCTGGACGTGCTCGCCGGCGGCGAGCACCCCGTGAACGACCTCGTCCGGCTGCTCGGGCTGGGGCAGCCGCAGGTGTCGAAGCACTTGCGCGTGCTGCGCGAAGTGGGTGCGGTCGACGTCCGCGACGAAGGACGCCAGCGGCTCTACCGGCTCAACGGCCGCGCCCTGAAGCCGATCCACGACTGGGTGCGCCAGTTCGAGCGCACCTGGGAGGAGCGGTTCGAGCTGCTGGATTCCGTGCTGGAGGAACTCGACCGAACCGAGGGTGAGACAGATGACCGAGACACGAACGACGACGGGCACGGCGAAGGTGACGCTGCCGGCCGATGACCGGATCCTCATCACGCGCGAGTTCGCCGCGCCCCGGCACCTGGTCTACCGCGCGTGGACCACGCCGGACCTGGTGAAGCGCTTCTGGGCGGGCAAGCGCGGCACGATGAAGACCGTCGAGATCGACCTGCGCGTCGGCGGCCGGTGGCGCTACGCGATGGAGGCCAACGGCGGGTTCGAGGTCTCCTTCCACGGCGAGTACCGCGAAATCGTGCCGAACGAGCGGCTCGTGCACACCGAGGTCTACGAGCAGTCCGGCGCGTCCGACGAGGACGCCGTCCTGGTCACGACCACGTTCGCCGGGACCGGTGACCGCACCACGCTCACCCTGCTCACGGAAACCGGCAGCAAGGAAGTCCGCGACGCGATCATCGAGTCCGGGATGGAGGGTGGCCTGCAGGAACAGCTGGACGCGCTGGAGGAGCTGGCCGTCTCGCTCGCGTGAGTCACGTTTGGACGGTCGGCCGCACCACGATCTCGTTCACGTCCACCGCGGCCGGCTGTCCCACGGCGTAGGCGATGGCGTCCGCGACGGCCGAGGCCGGGATGCCGAGCCGCTCGCTCGCGGCGCGCGCCGCCGCCTGCGTCTCGGGGTCGCCCCCCTGGTCGGCGAGCTCGGAGTGCGTGAACCCCGGGCTGATGATCGTCACGCGCACGTCGGTGTTTTCCTGGCGCAGGCCTTCGGACAGCGCGCGAACGGCGAACTTCGTGGCGCAGTAGACGGCGGCGGTCGGGTCGACGCGCAGGCCGGCCGTCGAGGCGACGTTCACGACGTGACCGCCGCCCTGAGCGCGCAGGATCGGCAGCACGGCGGCGATGCCGTGCAGCGTCCCGCGCAGGTTCACGTCGATCATCCGGTTCCAGTCGTCGATCCGCAGGGTGTCCAGTGTGGACAACTGCATCACGCCGGCGTTGTTCACGAGCACGTCGACGCGGCCGTGGGCTTCGTGGGCGGAGGTGACGAACGCGCGGACGCTGCCGAGGTCCGTCACGTCGAGCGCTCGGAACTCGGCGCGGCCACCGTCGGCGCGGATCTTCGCGGTGAGCGCCGCGAGCCGGTCGGTGCGGCGGGCGCCCAGGACGACGTGGTGACCGTCGGCGGCCAGCCGCAGCGCGGTGGCCTCGCCGATGCCGCTGCTCGCGCCCGTGATCAGCGCGATCTTGCCGTTCATGCGTACTCCTCGTGAGTTGTGCGGTGAGCTCGAGGCTGCTGCCACGCACAGCTGCGGAGAAGGACGCGGTTGCCTAGGTGTGGCGCACCCTGGTTCCGCGCGGGCCATCGGCCACGGCGTGCAGCGACCCGAGCAGTGCCAGCGCGTCGGCGCTCGGGCTGCCCGGCTCGGCGATGCCGACGAGCAGGTACTGGCCGGACGCGTCGCGCACGTCGAACGTCTGGTAGTCGAGCACGATCCGCCCGACGGCCGGGTGCCGGAAGGTCTTGCGCGTGCCCGAAAGCCCCTTCACGCCGTGATTGCCCCACAACGTCGCGAATTCCTCGCTGGACGCCAGGAGTTCGTCGACGAGCTCGCCGACCTCTGCGCGGTCGTAGCCGCTGGCCAGGCGCAGCGCGTCGACCGCGCTGGCCGCGATCTGGGGCCACTCGCCGAACAGCTCGCGCGCGGCCGGGTCGTGGAACAGCGTGCGCACCATGTTCGCGGGTTTGCCGACGGGGGAGAGCAGCGCGTCGGCCAGTGCGTTGGTGGCCAGCAGGTCGAGCCGGCGGTTCGTGACGTACGCCACGGCGGTGGGGAAGGTGTCCATGAGCCGCAGCAGCTCAGGGGACACGTCGTCGCGCCGGTGCTCCGGCAGGCGGGGCGTGAGGCCGGCCAGGCGGTAGGCGTGCCAGAGGCCGTCGGCGTCGAGGTGCAGCGCGCGGCCGATCGCGTCGAGCACCGGGCCCGACGGGTTGCGCTCGCGGCCCTGCTCCAGGCGCGCGTAGTAGTCGGCGCTGACGCCCGCCAGCACCGCCACCTCCTCGCGCCTCAGCCCGCTCACCCGCCTCGGGCGGTGGCTGGTCACGCCCGCCTCCTCCGGGGCCAGCCGGGCGCGCTGCGCACGCAGGAACTCTCCGAGATCGTTGCCGCTCACCCAGCCCACGGTACCCGCTGAGCGCGGTGATACCGGCGAGGTATCACAGACGGCGGAACAGGTCTTGGACCGGGGCCGGGCCGTGGCCGCATCGTGGAAGGGAACCTCCACGGCGAAAGGGAAAACCATGACTCAGGCAAGCGGCCGCCTCGCCGGCCGGCGGGTCGTCGTTCTCGGCGGTACCTCGGGCATCGGCCTCGCGACGGCGCTGGCCGCGGCTGAGGAAGGCGCGCAGGTCACCGTGGCGTCGAGCCGGCAGTCCAGTGTGGACGCCGCGCTGACCCGCCTGCCGTCCGACGCCACGGGCCAGGCACTCGACCTCACCGACGCCGCCGCCGTCCGCGCGTTCTTCGCCGGCCACGGCGAGTTCGACCACCTGGCCTTCACAGCGGGGGAGCCTCTGTCGCTGACGCCGATCGACACGCTCGACCTCGACGTCGCCCGCGGGTTCTTCACCCTGCGGTACTTCGGCGCGGTCGGCGCGGTGCAGGCCGCGGCGCCGCACCTGCGGCCGGGCGGCTCGATCACCCTGACCAGCGGCACGGCCGGCACGCGCGGCGGCCCGGGCTGGGCCATCGCGTCGAGCGTGTGTGCCGCGATGGAGGGGCTCACGCGCGCGCTGGCGGTGGAGCTCGCACCGCTGCGGGTGAACGCCGTGGCGCCGGGGGTTGTGCGATCGCCGTTGTGGCAGAACCTGTCCGCTGAAGACCGCGAAGCCATGTACGCGTCCGGCTCGGCCTTGCCGGCCGGTCGAGCGGGCGAGCCGTCCGACGTCGCGCACGCCTTCGTCTACTTCATGACCCAGCCCTGGGCGACGGGCACCGTCCACCTCCTCGACGGCGGCACGGTCCTCGTCTGACCTCGCGGATCCGGGCGTCGCCCGACGCCCGGATCCACTGTCACGAAAGCGGTTCGAGGTGCTGCTTCAGCACGACGGCTTCGGCGCGCAGCCGTTCGGCCGCGTCGGTACGCCCGAGCCGCTCGTACTTGTCGGCGGCGGTGGTGCGTTCGCGCACCTCGTGCGCCACGATCGCGCGCACGTCGGTGTCGGTCAGCTCGCGGCGGGCCGTCTCCGCGGCTCCGACGCCGAGGGCAGCGCCCACAACGTGCTCGTCACCCGCCGCGGTGGACAGCGGTTGATCGACCGGCACGGCTTCGGCGTTGTCGATCGCCGCCAGCGCCGAGCGCAGGGCGGTGGTGGCGACGCGGTCGCGGTTCTTGAGTGCCGTGGTGAGGCCGGCACGCAGGCTGGCGCGCATGGGTTTCCCATCCGGAGTCGTGGTGAACGGCAGGGACGTTAGCAGCCGGCCACGTCGCCGGGCGCGCGATTTTCCCTGCGCCGCGCCGGATTCACGCGGCCCGGGTACCCGAGAACGGGAACGTCCCGCCGCCCGAGATCGTCACCGATCCGGTGAACACGTCGCCGTCGACGGTGCCCGTCACGCCGATTTCGAACCGCGCCGGTTCCGTTACGACGGCCGTGAACTCCAGGCGGTTGCCCTCGACTGTGCCCGAGGTGACCGGCACGGTCACGCCGAGCTGGGTGTCCACGATGGACCCCGCGACCGCGCTGCCGGAAGTCTTCAGTTCCAGCACCAGTTCCTTGCTGCCGGCCGGGTGCGTGAACGTGATGTGCCACGTGCCGTCCACTCCGGTCCGGCCGCTGTTCGGGCGCGTGACGACCGGCGCGGCTTCGGCCACGTGCGGCACCACGCGTTCGCCCAGCACCGGCTGGCCCGGCTTCACCGCGACGCCCGCGGAATTCAGGAACCCCGCCATCATCCGGTAGTAGCCGGCGAGGAACAGCACCTCGAGGATCACCGGTTCGGCGAACTCCGCCGCGAGCGCGGCCCACGTCTCGTCGGACACGAACGCTTCGGCGCACAGTTCGTCGGTGGCTCGCAGCACCGCGCCGTCTTCGGGCGCCCAGGTCGCGGCGGGGTCGGTGAGCGCGTTGATCTCGTCGGCGGTGGCGCCCGCGCCGAGCGCGGCGGGGACGTGGTTGGCCCACTCGTACGGCGCGTCGCACCGCAGGGCGACCCGCAGGATCGCCAGCTCGCGCAGGCGCGGGGGCAGTTCACCCTGGCCCAGGAGGAACCCGCCGAGGCTCGCGGACGCCTGCATCAGCGCGGCGTTCTTCGCCTGGACCTGGATCACGGTGTCCGCGCCGAGCCGGGCGAGCCGTTGCTGCTCGGGCGTGAGCTCCGCCAGCGGCAGCGGAGCGATGCGGGGACTGGTGGCGTACGGCATGTCGGATTCCTCCCAGAGTCGGTCAGCTGAGGTGCTCGAGCGCTGTGCGCGCGTCTTCGAGGCTGAGCATCGGGTGCGAGTACAGGTCGATCAGGGCGCGCGCGAGCAGGGCGTCGCCTTCCGGGCTGAAGACGTCGACACCCAGCGCGCGCGACACGTGCTGGTGCAGCACCGTGATCGACAGCGCCATGGCCGTGCTCACGGCGGCGCGCACCTTCACGTCGGCGGCCGGCGGGTCGGCGCGCTCGGTGTCACGAGCGGCGAGCCACTGCGCGCTCAGCTCCACCATCTCGTCGAACAGCGGCGCGGCCTCGCCCTCGGCCAGTGCGCGCGCGAGGTAGGTCTGGTACGGCCCGACCGCGAGCCGCGCCGCTGCGACGTGGTTGCCGCCGGTGCCCGCGAGGACCCGGTCGTTGAGCCCGCGCAGCAACTTCACGAGGTGCGCGTCGCACGCGTCGCGCAGTTCCTGCTTCGAGCCGAAGTGGTGGCGCACCAGGCCGGACGAGACGCCCGCGGCCTCGGCGATGCCGCGGATCGTCGCGCGGTCGAACCCGACCTCGCCGAACTGCTGCATCGCCGCGTCGCGGATGCGCGCGCGGGCGGTCAGGTCGTCGGGGTCAGAACTGCGCACGGATCCTCCTTCACTACACAAGCGTGTAGCAGACTATACGCACGTGTAGTGGAGGCGCGCCAGTGCCACACTGCGCAGGTGAACCGAGCTGCCCATGGCTGAGCCGCCCTCGAGGGAATCGACGCCGGGCCGTCCCGGCCGGCCCGCGCGGTGGTCGCGCGCCGACGTCGTGGAGGCGGCGCGCGGGATCGTCGCGGCGGAAGGCGTCGAAGCGCTGACGATGCGGCGGGTCGCGCGGGAGCTCGGCTGCTCGCCGATGGCCCTGTACCGCCACGTCCGCGACAAGGACGAACTGCTGGCGCTGCTGATGGACCACGTCGCCGCAGGGCTGCCACGGCCCGACTTGCCGGACGACCCGCGGCAGCGGCTTCTCGTCCTGTGGCGGCTGATCCACGACGCGCTGGCCGAGCATTCGTGGGCCGTCGGCGTGCTGGCGCAAGGAGATCTCGCGAGCCCGGCGGTGCTGTGGCTGGTGGAGGAGATCCTCGGTGGGTTCGTCGCGGCCGGGCTCACGGTGCCGAAAGCCGGCGCGGCTTACCGGATCGTCTGGCAGTACACGCTGGGCGTGCTCACGATCCGGCACGGTTCGGCCGGCCGCGCCGACGACCGTCCCCGCCTCCAGCGCGCCATGCTCCTCGACGCCGATCCGGCCGAGCTGCCGCTGATCGCCGCGCTGGCCCCGAAGTGGCCGCACGACTGGGACACCTACGGCGAAGGCCTCGAGGCGCTGCTCGACGGCTTACTGCCTTGACAGTCACCCTCATTGGTTTGTGTACTAGTACGCAAACCTGATGGGGGTGGTTTCGATGACCGACGTCGACACAGTGGTGATCGGCTCCGGCGCGGCCGGCCTGGCCGCGGCACTGGCGGCAGCGAGCCGCGGCGCGGACGTGGTCGTGCTCGAGGCGGCAGAGCGGTTCGGCGGGTCCACGGCGGTGTCCGGTGGCCAGGTGTGGGCGCCGGGCAACCACCTGCTCGCCGGCGACAGCGCCGAGGCAGCCCTCGCGTATTGCCACGCCGCCGCGCCCGGCCGGGATCCGGAGCTGGTCGGGGCGTTCGTGCGCGCCGTACCGGCGGTGGTGCGTGCGGTGGAGGAGCACAGCCCGATCCGCTTCCGGCTCGTCGAGGGCTACCCGGACACCTTCGCCGAGCTGCCCGGCGGCCGGCGCGCGCGGCACGTCGAGGTGGATCCCGTTGCGGCGCAAGGGTTCGCCGAGCTGCTGTGGCCGTCGCCGTTCGGTGCGCCCGTGCTCACGAACGACGAGTTCTTCGAGCACCGCCTGTTCGCCGGCGGTGCGCCGCCCTTCGCCGTGATCGAGAAGCGGCTGGCCGCTGGGGAGGTGACGCTCGGCGCGGGCCTCGTCGCCGGGCTGCTGCGCGGGTGCCGGGACGCCGGCGTCGAACTGGTCCGCGGCCGCCGCGTGCGCCGGCTGCTCACCGGCGACGGCCGGGTCACCGGCGTCGGCACCGACGGCGACGGGCGGCTGTCCGCGCGGCGCGTGGTCCTCGCGACCGGCGGCTTCGAGCACGACGCGGCGCTGCGATCGGCGCTGCTGTCCGGCCCGCTCACGCACCCGGTCACCCCGCCCGTCCAGTACGGCGACGGCTTGCGGCTGGCCGGCGCGGCCGGGGCGCAGCTGGCGCGCACCGGCGAGTACTGGTCGTGGCCGTCGTACCAGGCGCCGGGCCGGTACTGGCCGGACGAGGCCGGCACGCCGCAGGCCCAGCTGGTGCTGCACGAGCGCAACTTGCCGCACGTGATCTGGGTGAACGCGGCCGGGCGGCGGTTCGTCAACGAGTCGAGCCACAACTGCGCGCTCGCCTTCGCCGAGCTCGACCCCACGACGCACCGCCCGCGCAACCTGCCGGCGTGGGCGATCGGCGACGCGCAGTTCCGCGCCCGCTACCCCGTGGCCGGTGCGGCGCCGGGGGAGCCGTTGCCGGAGTGGCTGCTGTCGGCGGACACGCTTGACGAACTGGCCGCGTCGGCCGGCATCGACGCGGCCGGGTTGCGCGACACCGTCACCCGCTTCAACGCGGCCGTCGCCGCCGGCGGGGACCCGGAGTTCCACCGCGGCGAGACGACCTACGAACGCGCCTTCGGGGACGCCACTGCGGCTCACCCGAACCTGGGGACGATCGCCGAACCGCCGTTCTTCGCCCTGGCGGTGCGCGCCGGCGCGGTCGGGACCAAGGGTGGCGCCCGCACCGATCACCGCGCGCGGGTGCTCGACTGGAGCGACCGGCCGATCCCCGGCCTGTACGCGGCGGGGAACACCGCTGCGGCGGTCTTCGGGCCGGGAACGATCGCCGGCGGCATCACCATCGCGTCGGCACTCACGTGGGGCTGGCTGGCGGGTTCGGCCGAACCCGCCGACTAGGCTGAACTCGCCCGAACCGGACGGGAGGCTGACGTGACCGACACGACGGTGGCCGAGGTGCTGGCCGAACTGGCCGCGCTCGAAGACCCGAAAGCCCGCGCGGTGAACGAAAAGCACGGCGACGACCACGGCGTGAACCTCGGCAAGCTGCGTGCGGTCGCGAAGCGGCTGAAGACGCAGCAGGACCTCGCGCGCGAGCTCTGGGCGGCGGACGACACCGCGGCCCAGCTGCTGTCGCTCCTGATCTGCCGGCCGAAGGCGTTCGAGCGGGCCGAGCTGGACGCCATGCTGCGCGAGGCCCGCAGCCCCAAGGTGCACGACTGGCTCGTGAACTACGTGGTGAAGAAGAGCGCGCACGCCGAAGAGCTGCGCCAGGCCTGGACCGCCGACCCGGATCCGGTGGTCGCGAGTGCCGGCTGGGCGCTGACCACCGAACGCGTGGCGAAAATGCCCGACGGTCTCGACCTGCCGGGTTTGCTGGACGTCGTCGAGGCTGAAATGAAGGACGCCCCGGACCGGCTGCAGTGGGCGATGAACCACTGCCTGGCGCAGATCGGCATCGAGCACGCGCCGCTGCGCGCCCGCGCGATCGACATCGGTGAGCGCCTGGAGGTGCTCAAGGACTACCCGACGCCGCCGAACTGCACGTCGCCGTTCGCGCCGGTCTGGATCACGGAGATGGTGCGCCGCAAGCAGGACGCGTAATTCGCTTGCTCCGATCCCGGGCCGGCGCTTCGCTGGGGGCCGACACCGGGGAGGCAGCGGCGATGGAGATCCGGACCACGACGGAGAAGGACTTCGACGTCTTCGTCGACACGCTCCACGCCGCGTTCGCGCGGTTCCCGGAAACCCCGGCCGGGGACGGCGGCGGGGTCTGGTGGGCGGCGCTCGAAATGGACCGCAACCTGCTCGCCGTGACGGCGGACGGGCGGCCCGTCGGCACCGCCGGCGCGTACTCCTTCGAGCTCACGTTGCCCGGTGAGCTCCTCGCGCCGGCCGCGGGCGTGACCGCGGTCGGGGTGCTTCCGTCGCACCGGCGTCGGGGTGTGCTCACCGCGCTGATGCGGCACCAGCTCACGGAACTGCGTGCCAGCGGCGAATTCCTGTCCGTGCTGCTGGCTTCCGAGGCCGTGATCTACCGCCGGTTCGGCTACGGACCGGCGACCTACGAGCAGCGGCTGACGGTGCCGCGCCGGCAGGCCGCCTTCGCCGACCCGCGGGCCCCCGCCGGTCCGGCCACCGGCTCGATCGAGGTGCTGCGGCGGGCCGAGTGCGGTGACCTGCTGGAAGAGATCTACGACTCCTACCGCCGCGCGCAGCCCGGCGCGCTGTCCCGGCCGCACCGCTGGTGGGCCTCGCGCGCAGGGCAGCCGCCCATCGCCGCGGCGCCGCGGTACATCGCCGTCCACCGCGACGCCGACGGCGTTCCGGACGGGTACGCCAGCTACTCCCTCGGCGAGCCCGAGACCCTGACGGTCGACGAAACCATCACCACCGACGACGCCGTCTCGACGGCATTGGTGCGGTTCGCGCTCGGCCACGACCTGGTGAGCGAGGTCGTGTTCAAGCGCGTCCCGCCGGATCACCCGCTGCGCTGGCAGCTCGCCGACTTCCGCGCCGGCCAGGTCACCGACGACACCGACTGGCTCTGGGTCCGCCTGCTCGACGTCCCCCGGGCCCTGACCGCCCGCGGCTGGTCCGCCGACAGTGAGCTCGTCCTCGACGTCACCGACCCCTTCCTCGCCGAACACGGCCGCCACCTGCTGACCATCCGGGCCGGCAAGGCCGAGTGCACCCCGACCGACCGGGCGCCCGACCTGTCCCTCGACGTGAGCGACCTGGGCTCCATCTACCTCGGCGGCACCGCGCCGAGCACCCTCGTGCGCGCCGGGCACGTCCAGGCCCACCACCCGGCCGCGGCCGCTCTCGCCGACACGCTGTTCCGCGGCGAGCGGGCGCCGCACTGCCTGCATTGGTTCTGACGGTCACGGCCCGAGGCCGGTTTCCCGGCGGCACCGCGCCGAGCGCGCTCGTGCGCGCCGGGCACGTCCTGGCTCACGACCCGGCGGCAGCGATCGCTGATGTGCCCTTCCGCGGTGAGCGGGTACCGCGTTGCCCGCATTGCTTCTGGGGCATCAGGACGAGTTCCCCGGCGGCACCGCGCCGTGCGCGCCGGGCACGTCCTGCCTCACGACCGGGCGGCGGCCGTGCTCGCCGACACGCTGTTTCGCGGTGAGCGGTGGCCGCACCGCTTGCATTGGTTCTAGGGCACCAGCACGAGTTCCCCGTCGGCATCGCGCCGTGCGCGCCGGGCACGCCCTGGCTCACGAGCTGGCCGCGGCGGTGCTTGCCGACTCGCTGTTTCGCGGTGAGCGGGCACCGCATTGCTTGCATTGGTTCTAGGGCACCAGCACGAGTTCCCTGTCGGCACCGCGCCGTGCGCGCCTTGCACGACTGGGCGGCGGCCGTGCTTGCCGACTCGCTGTTTCGCGGTGAGCGGGCGCCGCGTTGCCTGCATTGGTCTTGGGCATCAGGACGAGTTCCTCGGCGGCACCGCGCCTTGCGTGCCGGGCACGTCCTGGCTCACGACCCGACTGCGGCCGCGCTCGCCGATGCGCTGTTCCGCGGCGAGCGGCCGCCGCAGTGCTTGCATTGGTTCTACGGCACCAGCACGAGCTTCCCGGCGCCGCGGTTGTCCTCCAGGTACTGGTGCGCCGCTCCGAGGTCGTCGAGGCCGATGACGCGGGCGGCGGCGGGCCGGAGGGTGCCGGTCTCGACGTCGTGGATGATGCGCTGCAGGGTGGTGGCGCCGGCGTTGCCCTTGAGGGTGTCGCTGTGGAAGGCGGTGAGCCTGGTGCCGGACGGGATCATCGCGATGGGTTCGAAGTCCGGGATCAGCCAGCCGCTGAGGGAGCCCGCCACGCACACCGTCCCGCCCGGGCGGACCAGGCGCAGCGAGTCCACCGCGGTGCTCGCGCCGACGAGATCCAGGACGTGGTCCGGACCCTCGGGCCAGATCGCGTGGACGCTCTCCGCCAGAGACCCGCCGGCGTCGACGAGCACGTGGCCGGCGCCGGCCGCGGCCACCGCGCCGATCTTGTCCCGCCGCCGGGTCGTGGCCGCGGTCTCGAGGCCGCGTCCCGCCGCGAGCGCCGCGGCCGCCAGTCCCACCGACGAGGTCCCGCCGCGGATCAGCAGCCGCCCGTGTGTGGCGCCCACCGCGTCCAGGGCGCCCTGGGCGGTCAGGTACGTCTCGGGCAGCGCGCCCAGGACGTCCCACGGCAACGTGGTCGTGATCGGCATCAGCAGTGAGTTCGGCAGCAGCGCGAACTCCGCGTAGCCGCCGTCGAACTCCCGGCCCATCTCGCCCATCACGGCCGCGACCGTCGCTCCCTCGGGCAGCGCCGGATCGGTCGAAACCGCCACGGTCCCGACGCATTCGATGCCGAGCACCCGGGGGAACCTGACGTTCGGGGAAAACCCTTGCCGGGTCCGCAGTTCTGAGCGGTTCAGCCCCGCGCCCTTCACCCGCACCAGGCTCCAGCCTTCGCGGACCGCCGGCACCGGCAGCTCCCGCAGTTCGAGCACCTCCGGGCCGCCGGGCCTGACACACACTGCCGCTCGCATCGTCGTCCGCATGCCTGCACTGTCGTCCGGACGCGAGGTGGCGGGCCACCGGTAGAATGCCAAGCTGTGCCCGTAGGCCGCCAACCTTCGCAGACTGGCGCGACGTCGCACGTGTGGCCGTCCGGGGGAGCGCACGCGTGGCCGTCGGGCGGAACGAGCCCCACGCAGACCCACGCCCGCGGCCACCTGGTCTACGCGGCTCGCGGTGTCCTGTCCGTGCACACCGAGCGTGGCACGTCGATCGTGCCCGCCAACCGGGTCGCGTGGACCCCGGCCGGGTTCACGCACCACCACCGCGCCCACGGCGTCACCGACATGCGGATCGTGTTCCTGCCGGCCGCACTCGCCCGGCTCCTGCCGGAGCACCCCGCCGTGTTCACCGCCTCCGGCCTCGCCCGCGAAGCCCTGCTCACCCTCACCGGCCCCCGCAACTACGACCCCGCCGCCCGCACCCTCGGCCGCGGCGCCCGCGACCGGCTGCGGCGCGTCCTCGTCGACGAACTCCACGAAGCACCCGAGCAGCCCCTGCACCTGCCGGAGCCCCGCGACGACCGGTTGCGGGCCATCGCCCGGATGCTGCGCGAGAACCCCGCGGACACCGCCGCGCTGGCCGAACTCGGCCGCCGGACCGGCGCCAGCGCCCGCACGCTCAGCCGGCTGTGCCACGACGAGCTGGGGATGACCTTCTACGAGTGGCGCACGCAGCTGCGCATCTGCCACGCGCTGGTCCTGCTCGCCGAAGGACACCAGACGACGTCCGTCGCGCACGCCTGCGGCTGGGTGAACCCCAGCCACTTCATCGAGGCCTTCACCGCCGTCGTCGGCACCACCCCCGGTCGCCACCGGGCGCAGGACCTGCAGTCGGTGTCTTCCGCAGTGTGAATTCCGGGGGTGGCTTCCTCGACGCCGCGCCGTCGAGGAGCGTGCGGCCGGCTCGCCGCCGGCCAACGGCCGCCGGGGTTGATGGCTTCGCCGGTGCACGCGCGTCCCGGCACGTGCACCGGTCGCGGCCGAGCCGTCGCGCCATCCTTGGTTTCTCGGACTCGGCCCGTCAGCTCTAGGCGAGGACGGCGCCTCCGTCAACGGTGAGCACGGTTCCGGTGACGAATCGATTCTCCATCAGGTACAGGTGCGCCGAGGCGATCTGGTCAGCTTCCCCGATCGACTTGGTGAGCGTCTTGTCGGCAAGGGCCGCGAACAGCGCCGCACGCTGCGGTTCCG
Organism: Amycolatopsis sp. NPDC051903; assembly: GCF_044452505.1. Lineage (NCBI taxonomy): Bacteria > Bacillati > Actinomycetota > Actinomycetes > Pseudonocardiales > Pseudonocardiaceae > Amycolatopsis > Amycolatopsis sp. NPDC051903. Next base: position 209,482 of record NZ_JBITBT010000008.1, read on the forward strand.
GAACCGGGTCCCACAGCGGCGTCCGCACTGCGCCCGGCCGGACCGCGTTGACGCGGATCGGAGCGAGTTCGGCAGCCAGCCCTCGGGTCAGGCCCTCTGTGGCAGCGGCGGCGCCGGCCGCGAGCGCCGCACCGGGTGCGGGGCGAACAGCGATCGTCCCGGACGTCAGCACGATCGAACCTCCCGGCCGGATGCGCCGCGCCGCGTGCTTGACCGCGGCGACCGCTCCCCAGAAGCGGACCTCGAACAGCCCCCGGGCAGCGTCGAGCGGCAGGTTTGCCAGCGGTTGCGGACGCACCGTGTCACCGGCCGTGTAAACGACGTGGTCGAGTTCGCCGACCCGGTCGAACAGGGCAGCGACGGCACCTTCGTCGCGGGTGTCGACGACGGTCCCGTCGCAGGTGTCCGGCAACTCCGCGAGCGCGGCCTTCAGCCGCCCCTGGTCGCTCGACGCGACTGTGACGACCGCCCCGGCCGCAGCTGCGGCGCGGGCCGCAGCCAGTCCCATCCCTGAACTGCCGCCGATGATGACGATGCGCTGGCCTGAAAGCGTCATGGTGCCTACTCCTCTGCCTCGAACGCTGATGACTCACTGAGTCATCAGCGTAGCAGCAGTGATGGCTCAGTGGGTCATCACTGCTATGGTGGTGGCCATGCCGCGATGGGACCCCCGCGCCGAAGACCGGCTCCGCGAGGCAGCGCTGGAGCTGTTCCTCGAACACGGGTACGAGAACGTCACCGTCGCGCAGATCACCGAGCGGGCCGGGCTGACCCGCCGCTCGTTCTCCCGTTACTTCACGGACAAGCGGGACGTGCTGTTCGCCGGATCCGAACAACTTCCGGGCCTCCTCGCCCGCTCCGTCCGGCACGCTGACGACACCCTCTCGCCCTTCGCGGCTCTCCTGACCGCTCTCATGGACATCGCCGGCGTGCTGGCCGACCAGGCCCCACTCGCCGCACAACGGCGCGCGGTCGTCCAGGCCAGCCCGGAGCTGCAGGAACGGGGGCGGACCAAGTTTGCCGCCGTGACCGACGCGGCGGCGGACGCGTTGCGGGACCGAGGCGCCGCCGAATCGGAGGCGACGCTGCTCGCGCAGGTCGGAGTCGCCATCTTCCGCACCGCGTTCGAGCGCTGGACCGACCAGCCGGACGGCATCGGCCTGCTCGCCCGCATCCGGGAGGCGGCCACCGAGCTCGCCGCCAGCCTGGGCGCGGTGGACGTCGCTGCGCTGCCCCGCCCCGTGCCGCGATGAACTGGGACTCCGGCTGTGCTCACCTCAACCGAGCGGTCGATCGGCCATCCGGTGGTTCATCAGAACTGCGGATTGGCCACGGATTTCAGAAACTACGCCGGCAGTTCTTCTGCGGTACCTGATCAAAAGATCGGACAGATATCAGCTACACGGGAAACTGTCATTCTCGCGCGAAAGCTGGTCCGCCGGGTCAGGCGGTCGGCCGCCCGGCGCCCGCGTAGTCGTCACCGGGTTTGCGGTACGGGTGGACCTGCACGGCCTGACCGGTCTGCGGCGCGTCGATCATCTGCTGGTTGCCGATGTACAGGCCGACGTGGTGGATCTTCGTGGCGGGCTCGCCGAAGAAGATCAGGTCGCCGAGCCGCGGTTCGGTCACGTGCTGGACGCTGCGGAACTGCGTGTCGGCCGTGCGCATGAGCTTCACGCCCGCGCTGCCGTACGCGGCGGTCGTGAGGCCGGAGCAGTCGAAGCCCGGGTCGGCGTCGCCGCTGCCGTTGCCGCCCCACACGTACGGGAGGCCGATCTGGTCGATCGCGAAGTCGACCGCGCTGAGCACGGCCGGGTTCGGCGCACCGCTGCCCTGCCCGACGGTGCCGTAGACGTTCACCGTCGCCAGGATCCGGTGCAGGGACACGGGCGCGCCCTGCAGCGAGGAGACGCCGTTCCACCAGTCCGTCGCCAGGTCCCGTCCGCCCGCGCACAGCGCGCGGCCCGCGGTGAGCGCGGCGTCGTCGACGTTCTGCGGATCCGGCTTGCCGCCCGACGCGCTGCGCTGCCACTTGGCCCACACCGCCGGCGACAGCTGCATCGGCCCCGACGCGTTCGGCGTCGAGACGACGCGGCTGTAGAAGTCGCGGACCTCGACGGTGCCGAGCGGCTTGGTCAGGATGCCGTTGTCCCCGATGTGATCGCCGTGGGCGCGCCCGTGGTCGCTCGCGATCTTGCCGATCGCGGCCAGCGTCACCCACGACAGGTGGCACCCGGGCTGCTCCTTCGTGAGCGTGACGGTGGCCTTCGCGTACCCGGTCATCGCCCGCAACGGGATGTCCAGCCACTGGCTCGTCTTCGAGGCCCACGCGTCGAACTCGCTCGGCTGCGGCACGTTCGGCTGGGTCGACGGCGCCGGTACCGACACCGGCGAAACGGTGCTGGACGGCGCAGGCTGCTGCGTCGCGGCCGTGTTCACGGGCTGCTGCGCTCCCGGTGCGACCTGCACGGCCACGACGAGCGCCGCGACCGCCACGACCACCGCCGCGGTCACGATGAACGCCCGCCGCCGGCGCGGTTTTCTCGGCGGCTGCTCGGAATCGAGGGCCGGCTCCGTCATCGCGGCCCCCCGGCGAGTCTCGAGAGGACGAATTCGCGCAAGCCGTCGAGGTCGGTGTCCGTGGCGATCTCGACCGGCCGGCCCACGGCGTGCGTGGGCACTGCGCGGCGGTCGACGACGGTCATGCCGCGCGCCGGCCCCGGGGTGGTGTCGACGGTGACCGGATAGGCCTCGGTCCGCAGCAGGCCGGGGCTGATCGCCTCCGCGACGGCCACCGCGTCGTGCATCACCATGCCCTCGAAGCCGAGGACCCGGCTGTAGTGGGCGACGTAGGCGGGGGTCAAGCCTTCGAGCGTGTGACCCAGCGGCCCCGACGCGGCGAGCTTCGCCAGCCACGCGCTGTCGACGGCGCAGCGGTGCGTCAGGTCGAGCGGGACCACGACCGTCGGGAGGTCTTCCTCGGAGAGCACGCGGTGCGCGGCCTCGGGGTCGGCCCAGATGTTGAACTCCGCGGTGGCCGTGGTGTTGCCCCGCGCCATCGCGCCGCCCATCAGCACGATGCGGGCGATCTTCGAGCGCACGCCCGGGTGCGCCGCGAGCAGCGCGGCGATGTTGGTGAGCGGGCCGATCGGCGCGATGGTCACCGGTTCGTCGGCCGCTTCCAGCAGCGAGACCATCAGCCCCACGGCGTCGAGCGACTCGAGCGGGCGCGTCGCGTCGGGCAGCGTGCCGCCGCGGCCGGAGAGGCCGTCGTTGCCGTGGACCTCGCGGGAGCCGCGGTCGGTGGCGTGGACCAGCGGCCGCGACGCACCGGCGGCGACTGGCACGTCGGGGCGGTCGCACAGCTGCAGCAGCCGCCGCGCGTTGGCGGTGGTGCTGGTCAGCGGCACGTTGCCGAAGACCGTCGTCACCCCCAGCAGCTCGACGTCGGGCGACACCGCGGCCAGCGAAATCGCGAAAGCGTCGTCGACACCCGGGTCGGTGTCGATGATCAGCTTGGTCCCCATCCGTGCTCCCCTTGCCTGTGGCGGGCGTCCTCCCACAGGTTACGGTCAACAGCATGACGTCGATGTGGGGTGCGCCCGCCTTGTCCCGCGTGCGCGCTTGGCGGCGGGCTCGGCGCGACCCGCAGCAGGCGAAGTTCCTGACGGCCGATTCGCTGCGTTGGGTGCTGCGGAACCGCGCGTACACGCCGTGGTACCTCGTACGCTACTACCGCCTGCTGAAATTCCGCCTCGCGAACCCGCACATCATCTTGCGCGGCATGGTGTTCCTCGGGAAGGACGTCGAGATCCACTGCCGTCCCGGCTACGGCAGGCTCGAGATCGGCCGCTGGGTCCACATCGGCGACGGCAACGCGATCCGCTGCCACGAGGGGTCCCTGCGCATCGGCGACAAGTCCGTGTTCGGGCGGCAAAACGTGATCAACTGCTACCTCGACATCGAACTCGGCGCCGCCACGCTCGTCGCCGACTGGGTCTACATCTGCGACTTCGACCACGTGATGGCCGACATCCACGTGCCCATCAAGGACCAGGGCATCGTGAAGGCGCCGGTGCGCGTCGGCCCCGACACGTGGCTGGGCACGAAGGTCAGCGTGCTGAAGGGCACGCGCATCGGCCGCGGCTGCGTGCTCGGCGCCCACGCCGTGGTCCGCGGCGACATCCCGGAGTACTCCATCGCGGTGGGCTCGCCGGCGCGTGTCGTCCGCAACCGCAAGGACGACTACGCCGCCGACGCCGCCCGCCGCGAAGCCGTCGCCGACATGGCCCGCAAGGCGAACAAGGCCCTGCAGAAAACCCTCGGCGAAGGCTGACGGCGCCGACGGGTCACTCCTCGAACGTCATCTCCGGCGGCGGCCGCCGGAACCCGCGGGTGAGCACGACCAGGTAAGCGATCCCGATCCCGAGCCACACCAGGCCGAACGTCAGCGCGAGCCCGTCGAGGTTCACCAGCAGCCACAGGTCGACCACCGCGCCGATCACCGGCGCGACCAGCCACGTGAGCACGTTGCGCTTCGTCTCGCGCCGCGTCCGCAGCCACGTGGCGATCACGCTGACGTTGACCATCGTGAACGCCGTGAACGCGCCGAAGTTGATGAACGACGTCGACGTGGTCACGTCCAGCGCCAGCGCGATGAGCCCGACGAGCCCGGTCAGCCCGATCGCGAACGCCGGCGTGTGCAGCTTCGGCTGCAGCCGCCCGAAGATCCGTGGCAGCACGCCGTCGCGGCCCATCGCGAACATCAGGCGCGAAGCGCTGGCCTGCGCGGCGATGCCCGACGCGAACTGCGCGACCACCAGGCCCGCCAGGAAGAACGCGGCGAACGCGTTGCCGCCGATGTGCCCGGCGATCTCGAACGCCGCCGACGACTCGTCGGCGAACGAGGAACCCGGGTGCACCAGCTGCGTCACGTACGCCAGCACGATGAACACCCCGCCGCCGATGAGCGCCGTCAGCAGGATCGCGCGCGGGATCGTCCGCTTGGGCTCCACGGCTTCCTCGGTCAGCGTCGTCACGGCGTCGAAGCCCAGGAACGAGTACGTGGCCACCGCGGCGCCGCCGGAGATCGTGCCGAACGTGCTGCCGGGGTGGAAGAACGGGTCACCGCTCGCGAGCGAGTGCCCGTCGGACAGGACCTGCTTGAGCGACAGCACGATGAAAAACGCGATCACCAGCACCTGGAACGCCATCAGGATGAAGTTGGCCTTCTCCGCGATCTTGATGCCCAGCACGTTGAGCACGGTCGTGATCGCGATGAACGCGACGAGCCACAGCCAGCTCGGCACGTCCGGGAACTGCGCCGAGAGGTACGCGCCGCCGATCAGCCAGATCACCATCGGCAGGAAGAAGTAGTCGAGCAGCACGGCCCAGCCGACGAGGAAGCCGACGCGCGAGTCGACAGCCTTGCGCACGTAGGTGTACGCCGAGCCGGCGACGGGGTGCGTCGCGGCCATCTTGCCGTAGCTGGCCGCGGTGAACAGCATCGCGACGAGCGCGACGACGTAGGCCGAGGGCACCGTGCCCTCGGTGGTGGTCGCCACGACGCCGAACGTGCCCAGCACGATCAGCGGCGCCATGTACGCGATGCCGAACAGCAGCACGCCGGACAGGCCGAGCTGCCGGTCGAGCCTGGCTCCGGGGGTCGCCTTCGTCGTGCTCATCGGGCTCCTTCTTCTCGCGGACGCCACCGGTCGGGCTCGATCCGGCCTTGGTAGAGCGGAAGTTCCAGGGGGTGGTCGGCGGGGGTGAACTGGTCCCACATCCGGTTCAGGCCGGCGGTGCCTTCCCGGCGGACGCGGGCGACCTCGTCCAGGTCGATGGTGCGGGCGAGCACGCCGGATTCGGCACCCGGCAGCTCGTCGAGCACCGCACCCTCGGGGTCGACCAGCACGCTGTCACCCACCCCGAGCGGACCGGCGGTGTTCACGCTGGCCACGAACACCTGGTTGGTGATCGCGTTGGCGCGCGCGAGCACGAGCTCCTGCGCGCGGTCGGGCGTGGTGGTCTGCACCGGGTTCAGCACGAGCTCCGCGCCGAGCCACGCCAGGTGGCGCGTGACCTCGGGGAACCAGGCGTCGTAGCAGATCGAGAAGCCGAGCCGGCCCACGCCGGCCAGGTCGGCGACGACGAAGCGGTCACCCGGGTCGTAGGGCTCGTACGGCCGCCACGGGAACACCTTGCGGTAGCTGCCGGCCAGCTCGCCGCCAGGCGAGAAGACGAGGGCGGTGTTGAACAGCTCGCCGCGCTCACCGCGTTCGCAGACGCTGCCCGGCGAGAGCCACACGCCGAGGTCGCCGGCCAGCTGGGCCAGCTCGCGGGTGCGGGGCCCGTCGAGGGGCTGCGCGGCGGCGTTGAGCTGCTCGGTGCGTTCGGCGGCGGTGCCTTCGACGCCGCACAGGTGCAGTTCGGGGAAGGCGACGAGCCGGGTTCCGGGGTGCTCGGCCAGCACGGTCCCGACCTGGTCCGCGAACGCCGCGACGCCATCGGTGTACGGGCGCGGTGGCAGCTGTGCCAGCGCGATCGGCAAGGGACGAGGCATGCGCCGAAAAATAGTCCATCTTGCACACTTAAACAATAGTGTTCACTTTGAGATGTTTTCTTGGGTATCGTTCGCGGCATGGCTGCGGACCTGGCTTCGCCCGCGCTGACGGGCATCCGGCGCCTGTCCGCGCTCGACACCGTGCGCGCCCGCATCGCGCTGGCGATCGAGCTGGGCCTGCTCGCGCCGGGGGAGCGGCTGCCGCCCAACGGCGAGATCGCGAGCGCGCTCGGCGTCGGTGACATCACCGTGCGCCGCGCGCTGGTGTCGCTGTGCGAAGACGGCGTGCTGGTCCGGCGCCGCGGCCGCACCGGCGGCACGCACGTGGCCCTCGACGCGCCGGCCGGTCGGGTCGGGGAGGTGGGCGCGTACCGCGAGTCGTCGGCCGAGGTGCGCGACCTGATCGACCACCGGCTCGTGATCGAAGCGGGGCTGGCGCAGCTCGTCGCGCTGAGGCGCTCCGACGAGGACGTCGAGAAGCTGCGCGACCTCGTCCGGCGCATGGACGCCGCCACCGGCTGGGCCGAGTTCCACGACCTCGACGCGGAGTTCCACCTGGCCGTGGCGGCTTCGGGCGCGCCGGCGGCCGCGGTGCAGCACTACTCGGGGGTGCTGCACGAGCTGTACCGCTTCTACCTGCCGTACCGGCTGTCGGCGCTGCGGGCGTCCAACCGGGAGCACGAGGTGCTCGTCCGCGCGATCGCCGCGCGCGATCCGGACGAGGCGGCGCGCGTGACCCGCGCCCACGTGGGGGAGCTGCACCGGACGATGTTCGTGGGGCTGTCCGACCGGAGCTGAGTCCGCGGTGTCCACATCGGATGGTCGGTTCGGCTGTTCGGCGGTGCACCTCGGCCGATCGGCTGATCCGGGCGGCGACGTCCGGCGCCGATGATCATCGGCATGCCGAAGATCCGTTTGCTCGTCCCGGTCGTCGCGGCCGTGGCGATGGTCCCCCTCGTGCCCGCGCTGGCGTCGGCTCAAGGCCTGGACTGGAAACCCTGCGCGTCGATCGCGAAGGGCTGGGACGCCGACGACCAGCGCACGGAGTGCGCGCTCGTGCCCGTGCCGCTCGACTACAACGACCCCGGTGGCCGCACGATCGACATCGCGGTGAGCCGTATCCGCGCGACCGGCGAGCGCACGGGCTCGATCGTGGTCAACCCGGGCGGCCCGGGCCAGTCGGGCATGAAGATGCCGCTGACCATCGCCGGGAGCAAGGCGTCCGGCCTGCTGGAGCACCACGACCTCATCGGCTTCGACCCGCGCGGCGTCGACTACAGCGCGAGCCTGTCGTGCGCCGAGGACGACGCCCAGCCGGATCCGGCACTGTCCGAAAAGGACCAGGCCCGGTTCGTCGCCGAGCACCACGCCGCGGCCAACGCGGCGTGCTTCGCGAAGGACCCGGCGCTGGTGAAGTCCTTCACCACCCCGAACATCGCCCGCGACGTCGACCGCATCCGCGAGGCGCTGGGCGAGGACAAGATCGGCTACTACGGCGTTTCGTGGGGCACCGCGCTCGGCGCCGAGTACCGCACGCTCTTCGACAGCCACGTCGACAAGATGCTGCTGGATTCCGTGATGCCGCCGGAGCTGAGCGTCAAGACGATGGACGACGACCAGGCCGCGGCGGGGGAGAACACCTTCCGCGAGTTCACCGCCTGGCTCGCGCGCTACGACTCGTCCTACCACTTCGGGACCACGCAGCCGCAGGTGGAAAAGGCCGTGCTCGCCCTGCGCGACCAGCTCGCCGGCCACCCGCGCACGGGCCCGGACGGCTCACCCGTGAACGGCGACACCGTCAACCAGTTCTTCGCCTACCCGCGCCGCCAGTGGGTGGAAGCGGCGGGCGCCCTGGTGTCCCTCCGCGACGGCGGTGTCCCGGCCTCGCCGGGCGCGGCGCCGTCCGGCTTCGGCTGGGACACCGAACGCACCGGCGGCAGCTCGTTCCAGCAGAACGCCCTGCTGTGCAACGAATCCCCGAGCCCGCGCGACTTCGACACCGTGTGGCGGGACCGCGTCGACCGGCTGAAGGCCAACCCCGAGACCGGTGGGTTCGGCATTTACGAGCAGCTGTGCGTCGGCTGGCCCGTGCCCGCCACGCAGTGGCACTTCACCGCCGGCAAGAGCCCATTGCAGCTCGTCGGCCACACCTACGAGCCGGTCACCCCGATCGGCTGGGCGTTCGCCATGCAACGCCAGATCGGCGGCTCCCTGCTCACCGTCGAAGACGACGTCCACGGCTCCCTGTCGGACCTGCCCTGCGCCTCCGCGGCGGTCACGTTCTTCGACACGGGCAAGCCGACCACGCAGACCTGCCCGGGCGAGCCGGTCCCGGCCCCGCAGCCGTAACGCGAAAAACCACGTGCCGCCGCGGACGGGTGTGTCCGCGGCGGCACGGGTTCGGGCGTCGGGTGCTGTTCAGAGCAGGAAGTGGAACAGCGGGCTGCCGGCCTCGACCCGCTCGACCTGCAGCGGGCTGGCCGCCAGTCGCGCGAGCAGGCCCGGCAGCTCGGCCGGCCGCGTGATTTCGATGCCGATCAGCGCGGGGCCCAGTTCGCGGTTGTTGCGCTTCACGTATTCGAAGCGCGTGACGTCGTCTTCCGGGCCGAGGATCTCGTCGAGGAAGCGGCGCAGGGCGCCGGGTTCCTGGGGGAAGTTGACGAGGAAGTAGTGGCGCAGGCCTTCGTGGATGAGGGAGCGCTCGAGGATCTCGCTGTAGCGGCTGACGTCGTTGTTGCCGCCCGAAACGATGCAGACCACGGTCTGGCCGGGTTCCACGAGGGCGGTCGTGCCGAGCGCGGCGGCGGCCAGCGCGCCCGCGGGTTCGGCGATGATGCCATCGGACTGGTACATCGCGAGCATCTCGGTGCAGACGGCGCCCTCGGCCACCGACGTGAGCTCCGCGCCGCTGTCGCGCACGAGCGGGTAGGTCACGGCGCCGGCCTCGCGCACGGCGGCGCCGTCGACGAACGGGTCCACCGCATCGATCCGCACGGGCTCCCCGGCCTTCACCGCGGCGGCCATGCACATCGCGCCCTCCGGCTCGACGCCGACGACGCGGACGTCCGGGTGGCGCTCGCGCACCCACGTCGCGATGCCGGCCAGCAGACCACCGCCGCCGACGGGGACGACGAGCACGTCCGGCACGAAACCGAGCTGCTCCACGACCTCCAGCGCCACCGTGCCCTGGCCGGCGACCGTGCGGGGGTCGTCGAACGCGGGCACGAGCGTCGCGCCCGTGCGCTGCGCGTCCTCGTTCGCGGCGGCGAACGCGTCCTCGTAGGTCTCCCCGACGACGATCACCTCGATGTGCGCGCCACCCAGCGTGGCGATCCGCTCGCGCTTCTGCCGCGGCGTCGTGCCCGGTACGTAGACGCGCCCGTTGGCCCCCAGCCGCCGGCACGCGTACGCGACGCCCTGCGCGTGGTTGCCGGCGCTCGCGCACACGACGCCGCGGGCCCTCGTGGCCTCGTCCAGCTGCACGATGAAGTTGTACGCGCCGCGGATCTTGTACGAGCGGACCGTCTGCTGGTCCTCCCGCTTGAGCCACACCCGCGCGTCCACCTTGGCCGACAGCCGCGCGTTCGGCTCGAGTGGCGTCCGGGAAATCACGCCCGCCAACCGCTCGGCCGCATGTTCCACCAGGTCCGCGTTCACCGTGTCGATGTCGTGCACCCGGCTGAATGTACTTCCCGCTGACCGGCCCACTCCCGGTGCACCGGCGCTTCTCACACCTTGGGAACCGCCGGGTACGGCACGAACGTGCTGGTGTTCTCGTCGACGGTCAGCGGTTTGCCGATCGCGGGGAAGGCGCGCTGGGAGCAGTTCGGGCGTTCGCAGACCTTGCAGCCCATGCCGATGGGCGTCGCGGCGGCGGGCTCGTCCAGGTCGAGGCCCGTCGAGTACACGAGCCGGCCGGCGTGGCGCAGTTCGCAGCCGAGGCCGACGGTGAAGGTCTTGCCCGGGCTGCCGTAGCCGCCGATGTTGCGGGAGACCGTGCGGGCGATCCAGAAGTACCGCTTGCCATCGGGCAGCGCGGCGATCTGGGTGTGGATCTTGCCCGGCGAAGCGAAGGCCTCGTAGATGTTCCACAACGGGCACGCCCCGCCCACGCGGGAGAAGTGGAAGCCCGCCGCGGACTGGCGCTTGGACATGTTGCCGGCGCGGTCGACGCGCACGAAGGAGAACGGGATGCCGCGCTGCTTCGGCCGCTGCAGCGTGGAGAGGCGGTGGGAAACCGTCTCGAAACCCACGCCGAAGTGGTCGCACAGGCGCTCGATGTCGTAGCGGAACTGCTCCGCCGTCGCCAGGAACGGCCCGTACGGCAGGATCAGGGCGCCCGCGAAGTAGTTCGCCAGGCCGACGCGCGCGAGCGTGCGCGCGGCCGGGCCCGAGAACGCCCACGAATCGGCCAGTTCGGTGATCAGGTCGTCGTACTCAAGCAGCGCGATCTGCGAAGCCATGCGAAACGCCTGCTGCCCCACGCGCAGGCTCGGGGCCAGCCGCAGCACGCGCGTCGCGGGCTCGTACTTGTGCTGCTGGCCTTTCGCCTCGTCGAGGCCGTCGCTGGTGACGTTCACGCCGTAGCGCTGCCAGAGCCGGTCCTTCAGCGACGTCAGCGCGGTGCCGCGGCGCAGCGGGATCTCCGCGGCCATGCGCTCGGCGCGCTCGTCGAGCTCGGCGACGTAGTTCTCGCGTTCGTAGAAGAAGTCGCGCACCTCTTCGTGCGGCAGCGGCGCGGCGGCGCTGCCGTGCAGGCCCAGGCCGTTTTCAGTGGTCAGCGCGGCCGTGCTCTCCACGGCGTTGCGGTAGCTGCGGTGCAGCTTCACCAGCGCCTGAGCGATCGAGGGCAGGTTGGAGGCCAGCTCGTTGAGCTCGCTGGTGGTCACGTCGACGCCGACGACCTCGTCGAGCAGCGCCTCCTTCACGTCCGCGACCAGGCGAGACGTGTCGTTGTTGGCGAAGAACTCCGTGTCGACGCCGAACGCCTGGGTGATCCGCAGCAGCACCGGCACGGTCAGCGGGCGGGAGTTGTGCTCGATCTGATTCAGGTAACTGGGTGAGATCTCGAGCACACGAGCGAGGTCGGCCTGGCTCATCGAGCGGCTCTCGCGCAGATGCCGCAACCGCGCCCCGGCGAAAGTTTTGTCCATCTCTCCTCCGATCGGCCGCAAGGTTTCCGGCCCTGAACGATTACGTGAACGATCAAGCCCGGCGTTTTTCGCTCGCGTTGCGAACCCGTGATTCGCAAGCTTTGCAAGATGGTACGCAACATTCACAGAAATTGGCAAATTGGAGCTATGGACCGCCTTTTCGTGCTCGTGTCACGGTTGTGACCAGGCAAGGCGAGCGATCGCAAACTTCGCAACACGGGAGAGTCCGATGACCGAGCAGGCCAAGCAGCTCGAGCAGGCGGCGGCCGAGCTGGCCGAGCAGTGGAAGACCGACCCCCGCTGGGCGGGCGTCCAGCGGACCTACTCCGCCGCCGACGTGGTGAAGTTGCGGGGCTCCGTCACCGAGGAGCACACGCTGGCCCGCCGGGGCGCGGAGCGGCTGTGGAAGCTCCTGCACACCGAGGACTACGTCAACTCCCTCGGCGCCCTCACCGGCAACCAGGCCGTGCAGCAGGTCCGCGCGGGCCTCAAGGCCATCTACCTGTCCGGCTGGCAGGTCGCGGCCGACGCCAACCTGGCCGGCCAGACCTACCCGGACCAGAGCCTGTACCCGGCGAACTCGGTTCCGGCCGTCGTCCGCCGCATCAACAACGCGCTGGGCCGCGCCGACCAGATCAACTGGGCCGAGGGCAACACCGACATCGACTGGTACGCGCCGATCGTCGCCGACGCCGAGGCCGGCTTCGGTGGCCCGCTCAACGCGTTCGAGCTGATGAAGGGCATGATCGCCGCCGGCGCCGCGGGCGTGCACTGGGAGGACCAGCTCGCGTCCGAGAAGAAGTGCGGCCACCTCGGCGGCAAGGTGCTGATCCCGACCAAGCAGCACGAGCGGACCCTGAACGCCGCCCGCCTCGCCGCGGACGTGCTCGACGTGCCCTCGCTCGTCGTCGCCCGCACCGACGCGCAGGCCGCGACGCTGCTGACCAGCGACGTCGACGAGCGCGACCGGAAGTACCTGACCGGCGGGCGCACGTCGGAGGGCTTCTACGAGGTCACCAACGGCATCGAGCCGTGCATCGACCGCGGCCTGGCCTACGCGCAGTACGCCGACCTGCTGTGGATGGAGACGTCGACGCCGGACCTCGAGGTCGCCCGCAAGTACGCCGAGGCGATCAAGGCCGAGCACCCGGACCAGATGCTGGCCTACAACTGCTCGCCGTCGTTCAACTGGAAGAAGCACCTCGACGACGACACCATCGCGCGGTTCCAGCGCGAGCTCGGCGCCATGGGCTACAAGTTCCAGTTCATCACGCTGGCCGGCTTCCACGCCCTGAACTACTCGATGTTCGACTTGGCGCACGGCTACGCCCGCGAAGGCATGACCGCCTACGTCGACCTGCAGGAGCGCGAATTCGCTTCGGAGGAGCGCGGCTACACCGCCACGAAGCACCAGCGTGAGGTCGGCACCGGCTGGTTCGACCTGGTGTCCACGGCGCTGAACCCGGAGAGCTCGACCACCGCGCTCAAGGGTTCCACCGAAGAAGACCAGTTCCACTGACGCAGCAGTTCTCCCCGCGGGCCGGCGACCCGGTCGCCGGCCCGCCCCCTTCCTTTTCTTCGCGGAGGCAAGAGATGGCCGACAAGCTGAACTACCGCATCGAGGTCGCCGGACCCGCCGGTGACCGGTTCGCCGAGATCCTCACCCCGGCCGCGCTCGAGTTCGTGGCCAAGCTCGACAACACCTTCGCCGGCCGCCGCCGCGAGCTGCTCGACGAGCGGCGCCGTCGTCGCGAGCGCCTGCAGGCGGGCGAGGAGCACCTCGACTTCCTGCCCGAGACGCGCCGCATCCGCGCCGACGACAGCTGGCGCATCGCGCCGCCCGCGCCCGGTCTCGAAGACCGCCGCGTGGAGATCACCGGCCCGACGGACCGCAAGATGACCGTCAACGCGCTGAACTCCGGCGCGAAGGTCTGGCTGGCCGACTTCGAGGACGCGACTTCGCCGACGTGGCACAACATCGTCGACGGCCAGATCAACCTCTACGACGCGATCCGCCGCAACATCGACTTCACTACTGAGCAGGGCAAGCGCTACACCATCGGCGAAGACCCGGCGACGATCGTCGCCCGCCCGCGCGGCTGGCACCTGGTGGAGAAGCACGTCCGGATCGACGGGCGCCCGCTGTCGGCGAGCCTGGTCGACTTCGGCCTGTACTTCTTCCACAACGCGCGCCAGCTGATCGCGCGCGGCAGCGGCCCGTACTTCTACTTGCCGAAGCTCGAGAACCACCTCGAAGCTCGGCTGTGGAACGACGTTTTCCTGTTCGCGCAGCAGGAACTCGGCATCCCGCGCGGCACGATCCGCGCCACGGTCCTGATCGAGACGATCACTGCGGCTTTTGAGATGGACGAGATCCTGTTCGAGCTGCGCGAGCACGCCTCGGGCCTGAACGCGGGCCGCTGGGACTACATCTTCAGCGTCATCAAGAACTTCTCCGCGCACGGCGCCGACTTCGTGCTGCCGGACCGCGCGCAGGTGACGATGACGGTCCCGTTCATGCGCGCCTACACCGAGCTGCTGGTGCGCACGTGCCACCACCGCGGCGCGCACGCGATCGGCGGCATGGCGGCGTTCATCCCGAGCAAGGACCCCGAGGCGAACGCGACCGCGTTCGAGAAGGTCCGCCAGGACAAGGAACGCGAAGCGGGCGACGGTTTCGACGGTTCGTGGGTCGCGCACCCCGGCCTGGTGCCCGTCTGCCGCGAGGTCTTCGACACCGTGCTCGGCGGCTGGCCGAACCAGCTGGGCCGCCTGCGCGAGGACGTCGACGTCACCGCGGCCGACCTGCTGGACGTCGCGTCCGCCGGCGGCGAGGTCACGGAAGGAGGTGTGCGGGCGAACATCAACGTCGCCTTGCGCTACCTCGACTCCTGGCTGCGCGGCACGGGCGCCGCGGCCATCCACCACCTCATGGAAGACGCCGCCACGGCCGAAATCGCGCGCTGCCAGGTCTGGCAGTGGATCCGCAACGGCACGAAGTTCGCCGACGGCACCGCCCTGACCCGCGAACTCGCCGCGGAGTTCCTCGACGAGGAGTACGCCCGCGTCCGCCCCGACCTGCCCACCGGCCACCGCCTCGACGACGCCCGCGCCATCTTCACCGAAACCGCCCTCGGCGACAAACTCCCGAGCTTCCTCACCACCGGCGCCTACGCCCGCCACCTCACGGACTGCCGGTAGCTCCCCCCACTCCGGCCGACCCTGTCCTGACCAGGCCCGGCCGGCCTCGCCCGCACCGCTTTGGGACGGCGCGGACGAGACGGGTCCGGTGGCGGAGGCTCCCCGCCACCGGACCCGGAAACATCGCTTTGCCCGGCCATGTGGCCGGCCCTGTTGGGGGCGGCCATGTGGCTTGTTGGCGGAAGTTCGGGCTGTCGGTGGCGATGCGGGCCGTGGCCGGCCACTGCGACGAGCCACCCGCGACCACCCCACGCCAGAAAAGCCCCGCCTACCCACCAACTCCAGCACGACGAGCAGCCACCAACGTCTCGGCCGCCGCTCGACCCACCAGCGCTTCCCCGGGATCCGACTTGATTGCCGCCAGCACGGTCGCGCCCTCCATCAGCGAGAACAGCTGATCCGCCAGCGCATCCTCGCTCACGAGTCCCCGCAGGTACCGCCGCACCTCGTCCTTGTGGTGCTGGATCGCCGCCGCCACCCCTGGCGCCGGAGTCCCGAACTCGCCGAAGGAGTTCACGAACGCGCAGCCGCGAAAGGTGGGCTCGCTGAACCACGCGTGGAGCCAGTCGAATACCGCCAGTGGATCGTCGCCGCGCGCGGAGACGAACTCCCGGAGCGAGCGCCGCCACCGTTCGTCGCGCTTGTTCAGGTAGGCGGCGACCAGGTCGTCCTTCGACGGGAAAACCTGGTAAAGCCGCTTCAGCGACACGCCGGACCGTTCGCGCACGGCGTCCATCCCGACGGACTGCACGCCCTGGGTGTAGAACAGGTCCTCAGCTGCTTCGAGCAGCCGTTCGGTGGCTTCCGCCGTGTTCACGTGGTGTCCCTCTGGTGCTGAGAATCAACGTTCTCTATGCTACAAGAAACCAAGGAGAACGCGCGTTCTCCACGCATCGGGAGGAGCCCCATGACCGGTCGTCCGCCGTACCCGCCGTTCGACGAGAACACCGCCCGCCAGAAGGTCCAGGCTGCCGAGGACGCCTGGAACACCCGTGACCCCGGGAAGGTCGCGCTCGCCTACACGGAGGATTCCGAGTGGCGCAACCGCGACGTGCACGTGTCCGGCCGCGAGGAGATCGTCAAGTTCCTCACGCAGAAGTGGGAGCGCGAGCTCGACTACGCGCTGCGCAAGGAACTCTGGAGCTTCCACGGCAACCGCATCGCCGTGCGCTTCCAGTACGAGTCGCACGACGCGGCCGGCCAGTGGTACCGCAGCTACGGCAACGAGCTGTGGGAGTTCAGCGAAGACGGCCTCATGCGCCGCCGCGAGGCCAGCATCAACGACCGGCCCATCGACGAGAGCGAGCGCCGGATCTTCGGCAAGCGCCCGGAAGCCGAGCACGGCAAGGAGTTCCCGATCTACTGATCGGCCGTCAGCGAAACCGCGTGCATCCGGCTCGGGCTCCCGTCAGTCTCGGACCATGAGCCTCGGATTCAGCGGAGAAGTCACGGAGTTCTACCACCGCTTCCGCCGCGGGTACCCGCCCGCCGCGTTCGACGCGATCGCGGAAGCGTTCGCCCTGGGCGAGGACGACGTGGTCCTCGACCTCGGGTGCGGCACCGGTCAGCTCACCGTGCCGATGGCCGCGCGCGTCCGCGCCGTCGTGGGCATGGACCCGTCGCCCGACATGCTCGCGCGCGCCCGCCGGGCCGCGGCGGACGCCGGGGTCACCACCGCGTCGTGGCTCCTCGGCGGCGACACCGACGTCCCCGCGCTGGGCGCACTGCTCAGCGGGCTCGGCGCGGTCACCGTCGGGCAAGCCCTGCACTGGATGGACCACGGGGCGCTCTTCGCGGCCGTGAAACCACTGCTGCGCCCCGGCGGCGGGATCGCGGTGGTCACCAACGGCTCACCGCTGTGGCTGCAGGACAGCACGTGGTCGCAGGCCCTGCGCGGCGTCCTGTCCGGCTGGTTCGGCCAGCCCCTCACCGCGACCTGCGGCACCGACGCCGCGAGCCAGGGCCGCTACCGCGCCGCGCTCACCGCCTGCGGGTACACCACCGAAATCCGCACCGTCGCCTACACCGGCGACCTCACCGCGGACGCGATCGTCGGCGGCGTCTACTCCGCCATGGGCGAGGACCAGCTGCCGTCCGCCGAGGAACGCCCGGCGTTCGAGAACCGCATCCGCACCGCGATCGCACCGCACGCGCCGTTCACGGAACCCGTACGCGTGACGATCCTGACCGGCCGCGCCTAGCCGGCGCCACAGGGGGCTGGGTCGAACTACGCGGATCCGCTCGCCGAGCCGCCTGATCACGCGATCGGCCGTTCCCGTGGTGGTTGGAGCACGAAGGTCCACCACCTCGTCGACGGACGACGCCGGCCGCTGGTCGCACTGGTCGGTCCTGGCCAGGCCGGAAACGCGCCGATGTGCCTGCAACACCTGCCACCATCGTCCACCACGAAGTGGACGCCGATCCTCACCGCCGCCGGGCAGGTTCCGTCACCGGCCATCCGACGGCGCCTTCCCAGCTGCCACGCACCATGGTTGTCAGACCCGCCTAACCAGCCAGCTCGGCCGCCACCGCGTCGAGGTGGACCGGCCGCAGGTCGTGCACGTCGAGGCCGACGTTCAGTTGCCGGTCGCGCTTGCGCCACAGGCTGTGGACGTGGCCGTGCAGCAGGGAAAGCCCTTCGTCGGGCAGGCGGTACTGCGAGCCGCGGTCCGCTCCGATGTGGTCGCCCTCGTACGGGAAGTGGCTGAGCAGCACGTTGCGGCCCTCGATGCGCCGGCGCGCGAACGCCTGCACCGTCGCGAAGTGCTCGAGCCACGCGCGCTGGTGCCGGTGCGCCTGGCGCAGCCCGGGCCACGGCTCGTCGTGGTTGCCCGTGACGAGGTGGATCTCGCCGTTGAGCTGCCGCAGCGTGTCGGCGAAGCGTGCGAGCCGGCCCATGCCGACGTCGCCCAGGTGCCACACCTGGTCGCCGGGGCGGACGGTGGCGTTCCACGTTTCGACCACGTGCGCGTCGTGCTCGGCGGGGGTCTCGAACCCGCGCAGGCCGGCCACCAGCTGGTGGTCGAAGTGGGTGTCCGAGGTGAACCAGACGTCCATGGTCGTGCCGCTCCTTCGTCGGCGACCAGCTTGCGCCACGAACCCCGCGCCGCGCCAGGGGTTTACGCACCGTCCGCTGTGGACGGACGCGCGGTTTCGAGCAGCCGCACCACGGTCGCGTCGGACACCTGGTCGAAGTCGGCGTACCACCGGCCCACGGCCCCGAACCGCCTCGGCGCGGCCAGCGCCACCAGCTCGTCCACCTCACCCTCGAACTCCACCAGGGCCTCCGGCGCGCAGACCGGCACGGCCAGCACGACCCGCAGCGCGTCGGGCAGCTGCCGGACGGCGGCCATCGCGGTCACGCCCGTGGCGAGCCCGTCGTCGACCACGAGCACGTCGTGCCCGGTCACCGAGAGCTCCGGCCGGTCGCCCCGGTAGGCCTTCAGCCGGCGGCGCGCTTCGGCGCGTTCGCGTTCACACGCCAGAGCCATCCGCTCCGGCGTGAGCCCGAAAACCTGCAGCGCCGCCATCGAGTAGTACGGCGGGCCCTCCGCCGTCACCGCGCCGACGCCGAACTCCGGCCGCCCCGGCGCCCCGATCTTGCGCGCCACCACGACGTCCAGCGGTGCGTCGAGCGCCCGTGCCACTTCCGCCGCCACGGGGACGCCGCCGCGCGGCAGCCCGAGCACTACAGGCGCCACCCACCGCTCGCGCGCGAGCGCCCGCCCCAGCTTCCGCCCGGCGTCGGTGCGGTCGGCGAACATCACCCTCATGCGTCCCGGCTTCCCGCGCGGGTGCCCGGCGATCCGGTCACCCGCCGCGTTCAGGTAGGCCTACCTACTGCTCCCCCCATTGTTTCCCCGAAGGACGCTCCCGGCACTGCCTCATCTGCCGGGCGGGCCTGCTCAGAGTTCGAACGCGTTGCCCGTGGCGATCTTCGGGCGGCCCAGTTCCACCGGTTCGCCCAGGCGCGCCCGCCGGTAGACCTCCGCGGTCGCTTCGGCGATGCGTCCCCAGTCGAAGTCCGCCGCGAGGCGGGACTGGGCCGCTCGCGCCCGCCGGGTCGCCGCGGCCGCGTCCTCGAGCACGGCCGTGACGGCCGTGGCCAGGCCCGCGACGTCACCGGGTTCGAACGCCAGCCCCGTCTCGCCGTCGACGACGACCTCGCCGAGTCCGCCCGCCGTCGAAGCCACCAGCGGCGCCTTCGCGGCGGCGGCTTCGAGCGCCACGATCCCGAACGGCTCGTACCGGCTCGGCAGCACCACGGCGTCGGCCGCGGCCAGCAGCGCGCGCAGCTCCCGGTCGGGCAGGTGGCCGACGAAGTCCACCGCCCGCCGGATCCGCAGCTTGCGCGCCTGCGTGACGAGTTCGTCGTGGTGGCGCCCCTTGCCGGCGATCACGACGCGCGTGCCGGGGAACTGCCGGCGAACGCGGGGGAGCGCCGCGAGCAGGTCCTGCACGCCCTTCTCCCATTCGAGCCGGCCGAAGAACAGCAGGAACGGCGCGCCGTCGGGGCTGTGCTGCTCGCGCATGCGCGCGACCTCGGCCGCCGACACCCGCCAGCTGCGTTCTTCGATGCCGTTGTGGATCACGGTGACGTCGGCGGCGTCGATTTCGAACAGGTGCGCCACTTCCGCGCGCATGGCCTGCGAGCAGGTGATCACCGCGTCGGCCCGGTTGGCGAGCCACCACTCGACGGAGTGCACCTGCTGGTTGAGCGGGTGCGAGAGCCAGCCGGAGTGCCGGCCGGCTTCGGTCGCGTGGAGCGTGCCCACCAGCGGCACGCGCGCGGCCTCGGCCACGGCGATCGCGGGGTGCGTGACGAGCCAGTCGTGCGCGTGCACGACGTCCGGCTGCCACGTCCGCAGCAGGTCCTGCGCGGCGCGAATCATCGCGTGGCCCATGGCGAGCGTCCACGCGACGAGATCCCGCTCGAACGTCAGGTGCATCGGGTCCTCGGCGACCCGGATCAGCCGCACCCCCTCGGCCACGCGCTCGCTGCGCGGGTGTGTGGACGCGTCGGTGCCGGCCTGGTGGCGGCACAGGACCACCACGTCGTGACCCTGCCTGGCCAGGTGGCGCGCCAGCGCGTGCACGTGCCGGGCGAGCCCGCCGATGACCACGGGCGGGTACTCCCACGACAACATCAGCACGCGCATGGGCAGAGGTTACTCGCCAGTCAATATCGCCGGTTCGCCCGGCTGTCAGGCGTCCGGATGTCTGTCACCATCGAAGGTGATGACTTCCAGCCAGCCCGAGTGGCAGCGCGCGGACGTAACCCTGCCGACGCCGTGGACCGACCGCGTCGGCCCCGAAGACGTGCTCGCCGAGTACCCGAGACCCCAGCTGGTGCGACCGCGGTGGCTGAACCTCAACGGCGTCTGGGACTACGCGGGGTGGCCGGTTTCGTCCGACGACCCCCGGCCGGTCGGCTACGACGAGCGCATCCTGGTCCCCTTCGCACCGGAGTCGGCGCTGTCCGGGATCGGCCGGCACGACGAGGTGCTCTGGTACCGGCGGCTGTTCGAAGTGCCCGGCGACTGGCGGGGACAGCGCGTGCTGCTGCACTTCGGCGCGGTCGACCAGACGGCACGGGTGTGGGTGAACAACCAGCTCGTGGCCACGCACGAAGGCGGCTACTCGGCGTTTTCGGCGGACATCACCGACGTGCTGCGTGCGGCCGGGCCGCAGGAGCTGACCGTACGCGCCGAGGACCGCACCGACATCGCGCCGTTCCCGCTCGGCAAGCAGCGCAACGCACCGGGCGGCATCTGCTACACGCCGACGTCCGGGATCTGGCAGCCGGTGTGGCTCGAACCAGTGCCCGGGCACCGCGTCGCCGAACTGGAGCTCACGCCGGACCTGGCCGGCTTCACCGTGTTCCCGCAGGTCACGGGTGGCGTGGAGGTCGAGCTGGTGGTCTCGGCGGACGGGGCCGAACTCGCGCGCGTGCGCGGTGCCGCGGGCACGCGGCTGCGGGCCGACGTCCCCGAACCACGCTGGTGGACGCCCGAGGACCCGTACCTGTACGACCTGACCGTCCGCCTGCTCGACCGCCACGGCGACGTCCTCGACGAAGTCGCGAGCTACGGCGGCCTGCGCACGGTGAGCGTGGTCCCCGACGCCGGCGGCCGGCCGCGCATCGCGCTCAACGGCCGCGTCACCTTCCTCCACGGGCCGCTCGACCAGGGCTACTGGCCCGACGGCGGCCTGACGGCCCCGACCGACGAAGCGCTGCGCTTCGACCTGGAGAAGACGAAGGAATTCGGCTTCAACTTCGTGCGCAAGCACGTGAAGGTCGAGCCGGCGCGCTGGTACCACTGGGCCGACCGGCTGGGGCTGCTGGTGTGGCAGGACATGCCGTCGCTCGCGGTGTCCTTCGACGGCCCGCCGGGACCGGCGCCCGACCCCGTGCCCGAAGGTGAGGAACGGTTCGAGGAAGGGCTGCGCACGATGGTGCGCCAGCTGCGGAACGCGCCGTCGATCGTCGCGTGGGTGCCCTTCAACGAGGGCTGGGGCGAATTCGACACGGCCCGGATCGCCGAGCTGGTCAAGGACTTGGACCCGACGCGGCTGGTCGTCGCCAACAGCGGGATCAACTGCTGCTTCTCCCGCCCGGACCTCGGCGCCGGCGACGTCTACGACGACCACACGTACGTCGGTCCGGGGGAGCCGCGCGTGCAGGACCACCGCGCGCTCGTCGACGGTGAGTACGGCGGGCTCGGGCTCGTGCTCGACGAGCACCGCTGGCCCGGCCCGCCCAACGCGTACGAGATGACCGCCGACAGCGAAGAGCTCACGCGCCGCTACGCGGAAGTCAGCACGCGATTGGCGGGTCTCGTCGACGAGCTGGCGCTCTCCGGCGCGGTCTACACCCAGACCACGGACGTCGAGAACGAGGTCAACGGCCTGCTCACCTACGACCGCCGGGTGACCAAAGTGGACGAGACCGTCGCGGCGGAGCACAACCGGGCCGTGATCGCCCGCGGCTCGTTCCCGGCTGTGGAGCCGTTGAAACCGCCGGAAACCCCGGCCCAGTAACAGGAGCGCGGGAGAAGGGCGGGGTCGCGCGGACCCCGCCCCTCGTGCCCGGGATCAAGCGGGCAGGACGGCCTCGATCGCCGTGACCACGGCGTCGTCCTCCGGCTCGGTGCGCGGCCGGAAGCGGCCCGCGACCTCACCGTCGGCGTTGATCAGGAACTTCTCGAAGTTCCACTGCACGTCGCCGGCTTCGCCGTCGGCGTCGGTGTTCGCGGTGAGCGAGGTGTACAGCGGGTGCCGGTCCTCGCCGTTCACGTCGATCTTCTCCATCAGCGGGAACGTGACGCCGTAGGTGGTGGAGCAGAACGTCCGGATCTCTTCCGCCGTGCCCGGTTCCTGGCCGGCGAACTGGTTGCACGGGAACCCGACGACGGAGAACCCCTTGTCGCCGAAGCGTTCCTGCAGGCGCTCGAGCCCGGTGTACTGCGGGGTCAGGCCGCACTTCGACGCGACGTTGACCAGCAGCAGCGCCTTGCCGCCGAGCGCGCCCAGGGTGGTGTCCTCGCCCGTGAGCGTCTTCAGCGGGATGTCGCGAATGCTCATTCCTCGGTGTTCCCTTCGTTCCAGCGGTTTCAGTCGTTCGGCGCGAGCAGCCGGCGCGCGTCCAGCTGCCCGAACGGTCCGTCGGCGCGGCGGAACCGCGCCGCCACGTCACGCGCCCGCGCGCGGTCGCCGGAGCGCAAGAGCCCGGCGAGCGCGTCGAAGCGCTCGGTGTGCACGCGGGCGCGGCGGCGCGCGTAATCAGCTGCGGAGTCCTTGGTGACCATGAACGCCCAGTCGCTAGACAGGGCGAGCATCGCCTCGGTGACGGCCTGGTCGGCCACGGTGTCGCGAGCGGTCCGCCCGTGCTCGGCGAAGTGGCCGTCGACGAGGTCCAGCAACCGCTTCTGCAGCGCGGCGTTGTCCTGCACCAGGTCCGCGACCTGCTCGCCGTCCCACACGCGCCAGTCCTTGCCCGAACCCCACGAAGACGCGGGCAGGTCGATCGGTTCGCCCACGTGACCGGCTTCCAGCGCGCCGCGCAGCGTCGTCACGCGCACGCCCGCCTCGGGCAACGCGCGCAGCACGCCTTCGAGCCACGCCGGGCCCTCGTGCCACCAGTGGCCGAACAGCTCCGTGTCGTAGGCCGCCACCACGAGCGACTCCCGGCCGTGCTGCTCCCGCAACGACCGCAGGCGCGCGACGACCGTGTCCACGAAGTCCGCCACGTGCCCACGGAGGACGCTCGCGGCCAGCGCGGGGTCGTACGGCGCCTTCTCGTGCGGCGGCACCTGCTTGCCGGTCACGCGCGCGGATTTGAGGCCCACTTCGTGCGCCCACGTGTGGAAGTCGCGGTACGCGGCGTGCCCGGGGTAACCGGCCTTCGGTGACCACACCCGGTACGTCACCTCGAGGTCGCGGCCGAAGCACACGACGTCGGAGCTGCCGACGGGGCGCGCGGCGGAGGTGTCGCCGCGCAGCGACGGCCCGTCGACCAGGAACCGGCGGACGCCCGCCGCGGCGTACCCGCGCTCCATCCCCGGCTCGTACCCGCACTCCGGCGCCCAGATGCCCGCCGGCCGCCCGCCGAGGCGCAGCGCGGTGTCGGCCAGCCCCTCGCCGAGGAAGAACGCGCGCACGCGCTCGTCGAGCAGCGGCTGGAACGGGTGGGCGAGCGGCCCGCCGAGCAGTTCGACGGTGTCACTGTCCACAAGTGACCGCAGCACGGGGGAGAACCCGTGGCGCCACCGCGTTTCCAGCTCTTCGGTCGCGCGCATCGCCGCCCGGTGCTCGGCCGCGGCCAGGTCGCGCAGCAGCGGGTCGCCGCCCCACAGCGTCGCCGCGTGCTGGGCGCGCAGCTGCCAGTGGCCGAGCCAGTCTTGGCACGCGCGGATCGCGTACGGGTCGTCCAGCTGCGCCGCGAGCACGGGGGTCATCCCGAGCGTCAGCACGTCGCGACGGCCTTCGGCGGCGAAGCGCTGCAGCAGATCGACCACCGGCAGGTACGAATGCGTCCAAGCCTGGTAGAGCCATTCCTCGCCGACCGGCCAGCTGCCGTGGTGGGGCAGCCAGGGCAGGTGGCTGTGCAGGACGAGGCAGAAGGTCCCCTCGGTGGGCGCCGGACTCACGGGCGCACCGCCACAGCGACGAGGTCGAGGCTCGCGGCCAGGTCGTCGGCGCCGATCGCGAAGTCGCCGAGCCGGATCGCGGCGACGTCGGCGAGCAGGTCCGCCGGCCAGACCGCCTGGCCCGGCAGCGAGCCCATGACCACGGCGAGCTGCGCGTCGATGAGCGAGCCGCCGTGGCGCTGCTCGAGTTCCCGCAGGCTCTCGGCGTGGTGCAGACCGTGCAGCGTTTCCACGGCGAAGCCGGCGGCGCGCAGCAGACCGTCCAGTTCGGATGGTGCGAGCTCGCGGGTGTGGAACGGGTTCAGCGGCGTGTCGGAATCCGGCGTGAAGGTGAGCCGGTTGGGTGTGGTGACCAGCAGCTTCCCGCCGGGGCGCAGCACGCGGAAGCACTCGGCGAGGAACCCGCCCTGGTCCCAGAGGTGCTCGATGACCTGGAAGTTCGCGACGACGTCGACGGATCCGCCGGCCAGCGGCAGGTGCACCAGGTTCGCCCGCGCCACCGCGACGTCCGGGTAGCGGCGCCGCACGTGCTCGGTGGTCGGCACGTCGTAGTCCAGGGCCAGCACGCGCTTCGCCTTCGTCGCGATCAGCCCCGCGCCGTAACCCTCGCCGCAGCCCGCCTCCAGCACCGTCGCGCCGGCGCAGTGGGGGAGCAGAGCGGCGTAGGCGGCCTCGTGGCGGCGGAACCAGTAGTTCTCCTCGGGGATGCCCGGGACGGTCCGTTCGCCCGTGAGGTGCAGTGCCTCGGCTCGGGTGGCTGCGTGGGTCACCTGCGCGACCCTAGCGCGTGTCACATTCGCGTTCGCCGGCTCGTTCAAAGCGCATGCAACGGACTGTGACCCGCGTACTGCTCGCCCTGCTCGGCCTCCTCACCGCGGTGTCGGGGCTGTGGCCGACCCTGTCGCCCATGGGCTTCTACCAGGACTTTCCCGGCTTCCGCCACGGCTGGGTCAGCATGGACAGCGTCTTCGACGAACACCTCATCCGCGACTACGGCGCGCTGAGCCTGGCGCTCGCGGCGACGCTGATCGGCGCCGCCGTGATCGGCACCACAGCCGTCGCCCGGCTCGCGTGCATCGCGACGCTGCTGTTCACCGCGCCGCACTTCGCGTACCACCTCGCGCACGCCGGGCACTACGAGCCGCTCGACCGAGCGCTGATCCTCGGCTCGCTGGCGCTGACCGTGCTGGTCCCGCTCGTGCTGCTGTTCGTGCCCGGGCGGAAGGTCAGTTCGTCGGTGACACCGTGATGCTCAGCGCGCCCGGGCCGACGTGCGCGCCGATGACCGTGCTCGCGTCCCCGGACACGACCTCCGTGATGCCGGGGATGCGTTCCTTGAGCCGCCGGACGACCTCGGTCTCGTCGGAGCCGAAGCGGGTCACCGCGATGTCCACGCGCTTGTCGCCCGCCGCCTTCACGGCGAGGTCCACGAGGCGGTTCATCGCGCGCTTCGTGCCGGGTACGCGCGCCAGCGGCGACACCTCGCCGTTGCGGACGGTGAGCAGCGGCTTGATCGCGAACGCCGTGCCCACCAGCGACTGGGCGGCGCCGACGCGGCCGGTGCGCCGCAGGTACTCGAGCGTGTCCACGTAGATCAGCTCGGTCGCGGACCGGACGCGGCGTTCGGCGGCTTCGAGCACGCGCACGAGCTGACCACCGGCGGCGGCGACGCGCGCGCCGGAAATGGCGGCGTAGCCGAGGCTCATGCTGGCCGTTCCGCTGTCGATGATGTGCACGGGGATCCGCACCTGCTGCGCCGCTTCGCGCGCGGCTTGCACGGTCTCCGACAGCCGCCCCGAGATGTGGAGGCTGACGATCGCGGCGGCGCCGCGCGCGGCGGCGTCCTGGTAGGTCCAGAAGAACGCGCCCGGATCGGGCGGCGACGTCGAGACGCGCTGCCCGGCCTTCATCGCGGTGATGAGGTCGGCGCGGTCGAAGCGGTGTTCGTCGTCCATGTG
The DNA here is from genome assembly GCF_044452505.1 of Amycolatopsis sp. NPDC051903. Lineage (NCBI taxonomy): Bacteria > Bacillati > Actinomycetota > Actinomycetes > Pseudonocardiales > Pseudonocardiaceae > Amycolatopsis > Amycolatopsis sp. NPDC051903. The sequence goes on from NZ_JBITBT010000008.1 coordinate 235,505, forward strand.
GTTTCCGACGTGCAGCTGGACCTGCACGACGCCGATGCCCCAGCGGGCGGCGAGTTTGTCGGGTAGGCACGAGGTCGAGTCCGTGACTACGGCGATGTGCGCGGGCATGGTCGGGGAGGTTAACGCCTGTCGGCCTACTGCCAGTAGCCCACCGTTGGTCCGATCGGGCGAGCGGTGTGCTTAAAGGGTTAACCGGTCGGCTACCGGGACGATGGTCCCAGAAGATTGCTCATCCAGGTGAATGCCGTCACCTCGGCGGGTCCTGCCGCCGGATTGGCCCTAATCTACCGGCCAGTAGAGCACTGTCCCGCGGCCGAGAGACCGGCCCCAACCGGGAGGTCGAAGAAGACCCATGACGAACATCGTTGTCCTGGTCAAGCAGGTACCGGACACCTACTCGGAGCGGAAGCTCTCCGGTTCCGACAACACCCTTGACCGCGAATCCGCCGACGCCGTGCTCGACGAGATCAACGAGAAGGCCGTCGAGGAAGCGCTGAAGATCAAGGAGGCCGGCGAGGGCGAGGTCACCGTGATCTCCGTGGGCCCCGACCGCGCCACCGACGCCATCCGCAAGGCCCTCTCGATGGGCGCGGACAAGGCCATCCACGTCACCGACGAGGCGCTGCACGGCTCCGACGCCATCGCCACCGCCAAGGTGCTCGCCGCCGCGATCGGCAAGGTCGAGGGCTACGACCTGATCATCGCCGGCAACGAGGCGTCCGACGGCCGCGGCGGTGCCGTGCCGGCGATGCTCGCCGAGCTGCTGGGCCTGCCGCAGCTGACCTACGTGCGCCGGCTGACCGTCGAGGGCTCCTCGGTGAAGGCCGACCGCGAGACCGAGGACGGCATCACGCACCTCGAGGCGAACCTGCCCGCGCTGGTGAGCGTCGGCGAGAAGATCAACGAGCCGCGCTACCCGTCGTTCAAGGGCATCATGGCCGCGAAGAAGAAGCCGGTCGAGACGCTGACCATCGCCGACCTCGGTGTCGACGCGGGCGAGGTCGGTCTCGCCAACGCGTGGTCCACCGTGCTCGAGTCCTCCCCGAAGCCGCCGCGCACGGCGGGCGAGAAGGTCGAGGACGAGGGTGACGGCGGCACGAAGGTCGCCGAGTACCTGGTCGCGCAGAAGCTCATCTGAGACACGGTTTCGAGGAGGATTCCGGAAAATGGCTGAAGTACTCGTCCTCGTCGACCACGTCGACGGTGAGGTCAAGAAGGTCACGCTCGAGCTGCTGACCGCCGCCCGTGCGCTCGGTGAGCCGTCCGCCGTCGTCGTGGGGCCCACGGGCACCGCGGCCAAGGCGAAGGAAGCGCTGGCCGGCCACGGGGCCGCCAAGGTCTACGTCGCGGAGGGTGACGACGCCGCGGGGTACCTCGTGACCCCGAAGGTGGACGTGCTGGCGAAGCTCGCCGAGCAGGCGTCGCCGGCAGCCGTGCTCGTCGCCGCGAGCGCCGAGGGCAAGGAGGTGGCCGCGCGCGTGGCCGTCCGCCTCGGCTCCGGTCTGCTGTACGACGCGGTGGGCGTGAACGCCGACGGTTCGGTGGACCAGTCCATCTTCGGTGGCGCGTTCTCCGTGAAGTCCAAGGCGGCCAAGGGTGTTCCGGTGATCTCGGTGCGTCCGGGTGCCGTCGAGGCGGAGGCCGCCGACGGTGCGGCCGCCGAGGAGACCGTGGAGATCCCGGCCCAGGACGCGGCGAAGTCCGCGAAGGTCACCGGCATCGAGCCGATCGTCGGCGGCGACCGGCCGGAGCTCACCGAGGCGTCGATCGTCGTCTCCGGCGGCCGTGGTGTCGGCTCGGCCGAGAAGTTCGACGTCGTCGAGAAGCTGGCCGATTCGCTCGGCGCGGCTGTCGGCGCGTCGCGCGCGGCGGTCGACTCCGGCTACTACCCGGCCCAGTTCCAGGTCGGCCAGACCGGCAAGACCGTGTCGCCGCAGCTGTACATCGCGCTGGGCATCTCCGGCGCGATCCAGCACCGCGCCGGCATGCAGACGTCGAAGACCATCATCGCGGTGAACAAGGACGCCGAGGCGCCGATCTTCGAGATCGCCGACTTCGGGATCGTCGGCGACCTGTTCAACGTCGCGCCGCAGCTCACCGAGGCGGTCGAGAAGCGCAAGGGCTGACGTCCGCCCCCTCCGATGGCCGCTGGGTGTCCCACTCAGCGGCCATCGGTGTTTCCTGAGAAGAGCCTGAGAACCCGCAATTAACTGAACGTGCACTAATCGGTCATCGATTGGCACTCTCTGCGGTTTCCCGGCGGCAGGTACACAGTGTTCATGACGTCGTCACAGCTCCTCGTCAGCACTGATCAGGCGGGTGTCGAGCTTCCGGCCGATGCTCCGCGGTACTCCCTGCTCGTGGCCCACGACAACGAAGAGGTGCTCGCCGCGCAGAAGCTGCGGCACCGCGTTTTCGCCGAGGAGATGGGCGCACAGCTCAATTCCCGAAAACCGGGGCTCGACGTCGACTACTTCGACGAGTTCTGCGACCACCTCGTGGTGCGCGACGACAAGACCGGCGACATCGTCGGCTGCTACCGGATGCTGCCGCCGGACCGCGCGACGCAGGCGGGCAGCCTCTACTCCGACAGCGAGTTCGACCTGAGCGCGCTCGCGAGCCTGCGCGGTTCGCTCGTGGAGACCGGCCGCTCGTGCGTGCACCCGGACCACCGCAGCGGCGCCGTGATGAGCCTGATGTGGGCCGGGATCGCGCGGTACATGCTGCTGTCGGGCCACCGCTACCTCGCGGGCTGCGCGTCCGTGCCGCTGAGCGACGGCGGCAGCTACGCCGCCGGCGTGTGGGACGTGTTGCGCGCCAAGCACTACTCGGACGAGACGCGCCGCGTCGCGCCGCTGCACCCGTGGGAGACCGACGGCATCGCGCGGCCCGACCGCGCGATGCTGCCGCCGCTGATCAAGGGCTACGTGCGCCTCGGCGCGACGGTGTGCGGCCCGCCCGCGCTCGACGCGGACTTCGGTGTCGCCGACTTCTTCGTGGTGCTCGACCTGCACCAGGTCGACGAGCGCTACCTCAAGTTCTTCCTCGGGGTGCAGGTATGAGCCACGCCTGGATGCCGACGTCCCCCTGCGGCGACGGCTGCCTCACCGACGGCTTCGAGACGGTTTCCTTCCCCCGCCGCGTCCTGCGCTTCGCGTCGGCGATCGGGGTCGTCTTCGCCGCGCTGCTGACGGCGCCGCTGCTGCTCGTGCTGCGCGGCCGCGGCCGGGAACGCCTGGTGCGCACCATCTTCCGCTCGGTGCTGCGCGCGTTCGGCGTGAAGCTCGTGGTCCACGGCGGTGCGGACTTCCTCGCCGCGCCCGCGGGCCGCGGCGCGCTGGTGGTGAACAACCACATCTCGTGGCTGGACATCGTCGCGATCAACGCGCTGCGCCCCATGCGCGCCCTCGCGAAGGTCGAAATCGGCTCCTGGCCGGTTCTCGGCACCCTCGTCCGCCGCGGCGGCAGCATCTTCCTCGACCGCGAACGCCTGCGCACCCTGCCGGGCGCCATGACCGAACTCGCGGACGCGCTGCGCTCCGGCTCGCTCGTCAACGTCACGCCGGAAGGCACCACCTGGTGCGGCCTGGCGTCGGGCCGCTTCACCACGGCCACCTTCCAGGCCGCCATCGACGGCGGCGTGCCCGTCCGCCCCATCGCGTTGCGCTACCGCCTCGCCGACGGCCGCGAAACCAGCCAGCCGGCCTTCATCGGCCCGGAATCCCTCATCGCGTCCCTGCGGCGGGTCGCCGCGCTTCGCGGGCTGGTCCTGGAGGCGCACGTGTGCCCCGAAATCGCCCCGGGGCGCGCCGAGGACCGCCGGTCGCTGGCCGCGGTCGCGGAGGCGTCCGTCCACTCCGCCCTCGGCACCGTCCGCATCCCGGCCCAGGGCCGCCGCCGGCCGAAGCCCGTCGAGACCCCGGCGACCGCCGAGGCCCACCCGGTCCACTGACGACGACGAAAAACGCGGGTGCCGCCGGGGCACCCGCGTTTTCCGTCGTTCCCGGCCGATCAGGACACGACGAGCGTGATCTTCCCGCCCGGGTGCCCCGCCTGGCTCTCCTGCTGCGCTGCCCCCGCCTGCTCGAGCGGGTAGCTGCTGCCCTGTGCGATCTGCAGGCCGCGGGCGACGTACCGGAGGATTTCGGCCAGCACCTCGGGCGTCGCGTCCTCGGTGGTGCCCGCGGAGAAGGGCAGGCCGAGTTCGAAGGCGGCGCCGTCGGCGATCGTGACGACGCGGTCCTTCGAGCCGAGCAGTTCGACGGAGTCCGGCAGCACGCCGTGGCCCGACGCGTCGAACACCGCGGCCACGGGGCGGTCCGCCGCTTCGCGCACGCGCTGCGGCCAGCCGTCGCCGTAAAGCACCGGGATGGCGCCCAGCGCCTTGACGTCGGCGAGGCTGCGCTGTCCCGCCGTGCCGATCACGGTCGCGCCCAGCGCGACGGCCGCCTGCGTGGCGAAGCGGCCCACGGTGCCGCTCGCGCCGTGGATCAGCAGCACTTCGCCGGGCTTGACGTCCAGCAGGCGCAGCACGCGCAGCGCCGTTTCGCCCGCCACGGGCAGCGCCGCGGCGTCCTCCCAGGACAGGTCCGCCGGCTTGCGCGCGACGGTCTCGGCCAGCGCGTAGTCGGCGTAAGAGCCGGTGACGGGCCAGCCGAAGACCTCGTCGCCGACGGCGAAGCCCGCGCCGTCGCCGACCGCGTCGACGACACCCGAGAGCTCGGCGCCCGGGATCTGCGGGCGGTCCGGCGCGGACCCCTCGGCCATGGCGCCGCTGCGGATCTTCCAGTCGATGGGGTTCACACCCGCGCGCCGCACGGCGACGCGGACCTGCCCGGGGCCGGGCTCGGGCACCGGGACTTCGCTCAGCCGCAGCACGTCCGGGCCGCCGTACTCGGCGAAGGTGATGGCTCGCATGGTCGTTCGTACTCCCCTTCGGTTGTTCGTGTTTCCACCAGTCAACTGTCCCGCGTCCCGATCCGAACCGCTCGGACGAGCAGCGTTCACTAGCCGGACGAGCAGCCCCCGCCGCGCCGGGCGCGCCTACGGTGGACGCATGGACGGAACCTGGACCGACCCGGCGCACGTGCTCGACGTCGCCGTGCGCGTCATCTCCGCGCCGCGGCCCGAGATGCTGCCCCGGTTCTCCCGCGAGCTCGCCGCCGTGCTGCCGCACCGCGCCGCCGCCATGCAGACGGGCGACTGCACGCGCAGCCCGTTCAAGGTCACCGGGGACCAGGCGGTCACCGACGCCGTCACCAGCGCCGAGCTCGACCACCTCGCCGAACGCGCCGTGCCGGGTGAGGCCGTGGTCCTCGACGGGGTGCTCGCGGGGGCCGAACGCCGCGTCGTCCTGCTCGCCTCGCGCCCGGCCGTCGGCAACGGCGCGGTGATCGCGCTGGTCCCGGACGAAGCCGAACCCTCGGCGACGGCGCTCGGCCTCGCCGCGCGGCTGTGGCAGCTGACCAGCGTCGACGCCGGCCAGCGGGCGATCGACCCCAGCCCCGACGTGCTCGCCAGCAACCTCGCCGCCGCGGAGGCGCGCGCCCAGACCACCACCGACCTCGGCCAGACGCACGCGGCGACGCTCGTCGCGCTCCTGTCCGTGCTGCGCTCCGGCCGGCTCGCCGACGCGGCCGCGCGCCAGACCGCGGCCGACCTGGCCGCCCGCGCGCTCGTGGACCTCAAGGCCGTGGCCGGCCGCGATCAGGCGCTCACCGCCGAGTCGGCGCGCACCGCGTTCGGCGTCCTCGCCGACCAGCTCGCGCCGATCGTCGGCCACGCCGACGTCGCCGTCGACCTCGCCGGCCCCGCCGAAGACCGCCAGCTGCGCCAGGACATCGCCCACACGGCGCGAACGGTCACGCGCGGCCTCGTGATCGCCGCCCTCGACCGCGACGGCACGACCCGCATCCGCGCGTCCTGGCGCCTCGACGGCTCGGCGCTGCGCATCACCGTGCGCGACGACGACCCGGCGGTGCCCGGTGTCGTCGTCGATCCCGGGCTCAGCGAACGCATCACGCCGCTGGGGGGCAGCTGGGAGATCGACGCCGTCGAAGGCTGGGGCACGACGATCACCGCAGCGCTGCCGCTCGACCCGGTCGAACCACCCGAGCTGCGCCCGCTCGACCGGCTCAACGCGCGTGAACTCGAAGTGCTGACGGGGATTTCGCAGGGGTTGCGCAACCGGCAGATCGCCGCGCAGCTGCAGCTGTCCGAGCACACCGTGAAGTTCCACGTGCGCAACCTGCTGGAGAAGCTCGAAGTCAGCTCCCGCGGGGAGGCCGCGGCGCTCGCGCACGACCTGCGGCTCGAAGCGGTGCCGGTGCACCGGACAGCGGGATAATCGCTTGACCTCCACCGTGCTGGAGGTAGTTGTCTGGCGATCATGAGCCAGACGGTCGAAGCCCGGACCAGTGGAAGCCGGCCTCGAAAAAGCGTTCTCTGGAGCCGGGACCACCGGCTCACGACGATCGGCCTGCTGCTCGTGGTCACGCTGGTGGCCTTCGAAGGCCTGGGCGTCGCCACGGCGATGCCGACGCTCGTCGCCGATCTGCACGGCCTCGCGCTGTATTCGTGGCCCTTCACGACGTTCCTCATCGCGAGCGTCGTCGCGACCGTGCTGTCGGGCCGGATGGGCGACCGCCGCGGTCCGGCGCCGGCGCTGCTGATCGGGCCCGCGCTCTTCGCCGCGGGCCTCGTCGTCGCCGGCACGGCCCAGACCATGCCGGTGCTGCTGGCCGGCCGCGCGCTGCAGGGCCTCGGCTCGGGTTTCCTGCTCGTCGCGGTGTCGCTGCTGATCGCGCTCACGTTCACCGATCGCGAACGCCCGGTCATCTACGCCGCGAACGCCGCCGCGTGGGTCCTGCCCGCCGTGATCGGGCCGTCGGTCGCGGGGCTGATCACCGTCAGCGTCGGGTGGCGCTGGGTGTTCCTGGGGCTGGTGCCGCTGGTGGCCATCGGGGTCTCACTGCTGGTGGTCGTCGTCCGGCGGCTGCCCGCTCACCTCCCGGAACCCTCGGCCCGGCGCGCCGGGGTGCTGCCCGCGGTGATCGCCGCGCTCGGGATCGCCTCGCTGACCTGGGCGGCCCAGCACCCGTCACCCCTCGCACTGGCCTACGGCGTGGCCGGGCTCGTCGCGCTCGCCGCGGCGCTGCGCAAGCTGCTGCCCGCCGGCACGATGACCGCGCGCCCCGGCCTGCCGACGGTCGTCGCTTCGCGTGCGCTGTTGTCGGGCGCGTACGCGGGGATGGAGGCGTACCTGCCGCTGACCATGACCGCCGTCCACGGTTACGGGCCGGCGCTCGCCGGCCTGCCGCTCACGATCACCGCCATCGGCTGGTCGGCCGCGTCGGGCCTGCAGGGCAAGTTCCTCGACTGGTCGCGCGAGGCGACCCTGCGCGTCGGCTTCGCACTGGTCGCGGTGGCCCTGGCCGGGTTCGGGTTCGTCGCGCAGCCGTGGTGCCCGGCGTGGCTCGCGTTCGTGGTCTGCGCCGTCGGCGGTTCCGGCATGGGCATCGGGATGCCGTCGATCTCCGTGCTGCTGCTGCGGTATTCGCCCGAGGGCGAACGCGGCTTCAACACCTCGGCGATGCAGCTGGCCGACTGGGTCGGCTCGGCGCTGCTCATCGGTCTCGGGGGTGTGCTGCTGGCCGTGGTCGCCTCGGCCGTGCACCCGGCTCCGGCGCTGGCGATCCTTTGCGCCGCACTGGTTCTGCTCGCCCTGCTGGGGGTCCGGCTGACGAGCCGGTGGCCGCGGAAGGTGTGACAGGCCACTTCCGGGCCCAGGGCGGCCTTCGTCACCGGCCGGAGCGGACTACCCTGATGAGGCGATGACCTATCTCGACCACGCAGCGACCACGCCGATGCTGCCCGAAGCCGTCGCGGCGATGACCGAGGCTTTGTCCACCGTGGGCAACGCCTCCGCGTTGCACTCCTCGGGCCGCCGCGCGCGTCGTGTTGTCGAGGAGTCGCGCGAGATCATCGCCGACGCGCTGGGCGCCCGGCCGTCGGAAGTCATCTTCACCGGCGGTGGCACGGAGAGTGACAACCTCGCGGTCAAGGGCATCTACTGGGCACGCCAGAGCGGGTGCGCCGAGCGCAACCGAGTCCTGTGCAGCTCCGTGGAGCACCACGCCGTGCTCGACACCGTCGAGTGGCTCGAGTCCCACAGCGGCGCCGAGGTCACGTGGCTCGAGGTCGACGACGAGGGCCGGGTCTCGCCCGAGACCCTGCGCGCGGCCATCGGCTCGTCACCGGAGACGGTCGCCCTGGTCACGGTCATGTGGGGCAACAACGAGGTCGGCACGATCAACCCGATCGCCGAGCTGGCCGCGATCTGCGCCGAGCACGAGATCCCGCTGCACACCGACGCCGTGCAGGCCGTCGGCGCGGTGCCGGTCGACTTCGCCGCCAGCGGCGCTTCGGCGTTGACGCTGACCGGCCACAAGCTCGGCGGACCGTACGGCGTCGGCGCCCTGCTGCTGAGCCGCGACACCGAGTGCACGCCCGTGCTGCACGGCGGTGGCCAGGAGCGCAGCGTGCGCTCGGGCACGCTCGACGTCCCGGCGATCGTCAGCTTCGCCGCCGCGGTGCGCGTGGCCACCGAAGGCCGCGCGGAGTACGCCGATCGCGTCGGGAAGCTGCGCGACGAACTCATCGAAGCCGTCCGGCGCGAGGTGCCCGACGCGATCCTCAACGGCGGCGGCGAACGCCTGCCCGGCCACGCCCACTTCACGTTCCCCGGCTGCGCCGGCGACAGCCTCCTGATGCTGCTCGACGCCAAGGGCATCGAGTGCTCCACCGGCTCGGCCTGCACCGCCGGCGTCGCCGAACCGAGCCACGTGCTGCTCGCCATGGGCGCCGATGCGGCCGCCGCGCGCGGTTCGCTGCGGTTCTCGCTCGGCCACACGTCGACGCTGGACGACGTGTCCGCGCTCGCGCGCGAGATCGGCGGCGTTGTCGCCCGGGCGCGGCAGGCGGGGCTCGCCGGCATGCGCAAGCAGACCCAGAAGCAAGAGGTGTGAGGTAATGCGGGTACTGGCCGCCATGAGCGGAGGAGTCGATTCGGCCGTCGCCGCCGCGCGTGCGGTCGACGCGGGTCACGACGTCGTCGGCGTGCACCTGGCGCTGTCGGCGAAACCCGGCACCCTGCGCACGGGCTCGCGTGGCTGCTGCACGATCGAGGACTCGCACGACGCCCGCCGCGCCGCCGACATCCTCGGGATTCCGTTCTACATCTGGGATTTCGCCGAGCGGTTCACCGAAGAGGTCGTGGAGACCTTCGTCGGCGAGTACGCGGCCGGGCGCACGCCCAACCCGTGCGTGACGTGCAACGAGAAGATCAAGTTCGAAGCCCTGCTCGAAAAGGCCATGGCGCTGGGCTTCGACGCCGTGGCCACGGGCCACTACGCGCGTCTCGCGACCGTCGGCGGACAGCTGCAGCTGCGGCGCAGCGCCGACGAGGGCAAGGACCAGTCGTACGTGCTGGCCTCGCTGACGCCGGAGCAGCTCGCCCACGCGATGTTCCCGCTCGGCGACTCGTGGAAGACCGACGTGCGCGCCGAGGCGGAGCAGCGCGGTCTTTCCGTGGCGCACAAGCCCGACAGCCACGACATCTGCTTCATCCCCGACGGCGACACCAAGAAGTTCCTCGAGAACCGGCTGGGCGAGCGGCCCGGTCAGCTGGTCGACGCCGAGACCGGCGCGGTCCTCGGGCAGCACACCGGTGTCCACGGTTTCACCGTCGGCCAGCGCAAGCGCCTCGGCATCGACGCTCCCGCCGCCGACGGCCGTCCGCGGTACGTGCTGTCGCTGGAGCCGGTTTCCGGCACGGTGAAGGTCGGGTCGCAGACGGGGCTGGGCGTGCACGCGATCGACGCCGACCGGGCGATCTGGCCCGGTGGCCAGGCGCTCGACGGGCCGACCGAATGCGTCGTGCAGGTCCGCGCGCACGGCGGGATCGCCGAAGCCGTCGCGGAAGCCGACGGGGACCGGGTGAGCATCCAGCTGCGCGAACCGCTGCGCGGCGTCGCCCCGGGCCAGGTCGTGGTGCTGTACCGGCCGGACGCGCGGGCCGGTGACCTCGTCCTGGGCAGCGCGAAGATCTCCGGCACCCGCTGAGTCCCGAGTGGACGGTCAGAGCCGCAGCTTGAACCCCGTGTGGCTCGCGGTGAAGCCGAGCCGCTCGTAGAACCGGTGTGCGGCGGTGCGCGAGGTGTCCGACGTCAGCTGCACGAGCGCGCACCCGCGCCGGCGCGATTCGTCGATCGCCCACCGCACCAGCTCGCCGCCGAGCCCCGCGCCGCGGTGGTCGGCGCGCACGCGCACGGCTTCGATCTGCCCGCGCAGCGCGCCTCGCCGGGCCAGGCCGGGGATGACCGTCAGCTGCAGCGTCGCCACGGGCTCGTCGTCGTCCGTCGCGACGACCAGCAGCTGCTGCGGATCGGCGTCGATGGCCTCGAACGCGCGCAGGTAGGGCTCGAGGTCGTCGGCCGAATCCCGCGTCGCTCCGAGCTGGTCGTCCACGAGCATCCGGACGATGGTCGCGACGTCTTCGCGGCGGGCGCGCCGCACGGTGATCCCCGGCATGGGGACCAGTATTTCAGTTCGTGCCGTAGTGGCGGACCCCGTCGATCGTCTGCACCGCGAGCTTGTCCTGCGACACCAGCAGATCCAGGTGCGCCGCGGTCTCCAGCACGGCCAGCATCTGGTTGAACGCGTCCATTTCGGACAGTTTGCGGCCGCGCCGCGTCCAGCCCAGCCGGCTCGCCGTGTCGAACGCGGTGCTGGCGCCCGCGTCGACCTGTGCGGCCATGGTTTCCAGGCGCTTGCGGTGGTGTTCGAGCAGTTCGTCGATGCGCTCGTGGACGCTGCCGGCCACCGGGCCGTGGGCGGGCAGCAGGCGCTGGTCGGGCAGTGCGCGCACGAGCCGCAGCGACTCGAGGTAGTCGTTGAGCGGCAGTTCCGCCGGCACCGGCTGGAACCCGATCGACGGCGTGATGTGCGGGAGCACGTGGTCACCCGAGAAGAGCAGACCGGCGGCGCCGTCGAGGAACACGACGTGCCCGGTGGTGTGGCCGGGAGTGTGGACCACTTCGAGTTCGCGGTTCGGCAGCACCGTGCGGCGGCCGGGCGTGAGCCACTCGTCCGGGTCCTCCCACTGGTCGATGTCGGTGCGGCGCGGGACGTCGCCGAACATCTTCGCCAGCGCGGCGATGACCTCGTCCGCGCCGCAGTGGCGCAGGAGCTCGACCTGCGCCTGCATCGGCAGCTGGTCGGGATCCGCGGTGACCCTGAGGGACGGTTCTTCCAGCTTGCCCAGCGACACCTTGCTGCCGAACTCGCGCCGCAGCACCACGGCCTGCGTGTAGTGGTCGCGGTGCACGTGGGTGACCAGGAACTCCCGCACGTCACCGAGTTCGGCGCCGATGCCCTTGAGCGCGTCGGAAAGCAGCTGGCGGGCCTCGGTGAGCGCCCAGCCGGAGTCGATGAGAGCCAGCGTGCTGCCGTCGCTGATGGCGTAGACGTTCACCGCACGGAGCGCGTCGTTCGGCAACGGCAACGGGATCCGGTAGACGCCGGCGGCCACTTCGTAGACCCCGGGTTCCGTCCAGTTCCGGTTGCTGTCCTCGGGCAACGGCTCCACGGCGACCTCCGTCCAGGCAGGACTGCGGCGTCCCGTCCTTTTCCTCACATTGGGCGCTGGCCGCCGCCCTGTCCACCTGGACGGCCTGAGACAACGGTCACTCGCTCAGGCGGTTTCCCGCGTCAGCGCGGTGTCGATCGTCAGCGCCGTCGCGACGACCAGGCTCGCCAGGGGTTCGGGGAGCTGGCGCGGGATTTCGGCGACGTAGGTGTCGTCGGTCGTGCCCGAGGGCGGCGCGCCGAGGCGCGCGATCTCGGTACCGGCGTGGTTTTCGATGACCACGTCCCACGACTGCCGCCCGGTGGCGGTCACCGAGCCGACCTCGTGCCCGCCGACGACGAAGGTGAAGCGCGTGCCGTCGTCGCCGTGCGCGGGGACGATCTCGCCGATCGGCGTCTCGTCCGCGCGGGTGACGACGAAGCGCGAGCGCAGTTCTTTCGCCGGGCGCGCCACCTTCAGCACGGTGCTGTGGTTGGCGTCGCGGACCTCGAACTTGTGCGTCACGTACTGGTCGTACTTCGGCAGCAGCCGCGCGGCTCGGCGCAGGAAGCCCTGGCTGACGTCGGCCACACCGCCCAGGCGCGCGCCGTGGAGGTCGAAGACGCCGTACTCCTCGCTGGTCTCGACGACCGCGGCGCGGCGGCTGACCACGAGCACCGTTTCGGTGAACAAGGTGCCGCCCACGAGCGGCGAGCGGCGTTCGGGGATCCGCGGCTCGCTGTCCCACCGGCGCGGCCGGGCGGGGTTCACCTCGCCGGGGTGCTCGCCCGGCGGTCGTGGCGAGGAGCTCGTCATGGCCATCCAGAGTATCGCTGTCTCCGCGAAATCGGTGCTGGCAAAGGGATATGCGGCGAATGTCCGGCTCACTCGGGTGAGCCGGGACAGGCCGGTGCCGTTCGCCGGGACACGATCGGCGAGAATTCGCCCGTGACTGAACGAGCCTGGCCCGACGGCGCCGCCACCGCGATCGGCTCGATGCCGGGTACGGACCCGGTCGAGGCCGCCGCCGTCGTGTTCGGCGAGCTGCCGGACTTCCCGCACCTGCCGGAGCTGCCCGCGCGCGGTGTGGGCGCGGACGTCCTGGGCCGCACCGCCGCGCTGCTCGTGGACCTCGCCGTCGAGGTCGTGCCGAGCGGCTACCGCGTCGCGGGCCGGCCCGGGCACGACCACCGCCGCGGGCGTGATCTGCTGCAGTGGGACCTCGACGCGGTGCAGGAAGCCCGCGAGAAGGTCGGCGCGGCCCCGCCGGTGGTCAAAACGCAGCTGGCCGGGCCGTGGACGCTCGGCGCCGGGATCGAGCTCGCGCGCGGGCACCGCGTGCTCACCGACCGAGGGGCGCTGCGGGACTTCACGGCCTCGCTGCTGGACGGGCTCGCCCAGCACGTCGCGGAGCTCAAGGCGCGGATCGGCGCGCCGGTCGTGGTGCAGCTGGACGAGCCGGCGCTGCCCGCGGTGCTGGCCGGGAGCCTGCCGACGCCGTCGGGGTACGGGAACGTGGCCGCCGTGCCCGAACCGGAGGCCCGCGAGGTGCTGTCGACGATGATCGAAGGCGTCAAGGCCGTCACGGACCAGCCCGTTCTCGTGCACTGCTGCGCGCCGAAGCCGCCGCTGGCCCTCCTGCGGTCCGCGGGCGCCGCCGCGATCGCCTTCGACGTCACGCTGCTCGGCCAGGCGTCGGCGGGGACGCTCGACGAGATCGGCGAGACGTGGGACAGCGGCACCGTGCTGTTCCTGGGGCTCGTCCCGGCGACGGACCCGGGCACGCGGCCGAGCCTGAAGGACGTCGCCGATCCCGCGCTCGGGCTCGTCGACCGCCTGGGCTTCAACCGGTCGATCCTGGCCGAACGCGCCGTGCCGACGCCGACCTGCGGGATGGCGGGAGCCGCGGGCGAGTGGCTGCGGCGAGCGCTGGCTCTCACGCGCGACCTCGGCAAGGGTTTCGTGGAGCCGCCCGAGACGTGGTGAGCGCGCGGTAGCGTGTCGGTGAAGGACCGACAACGGGGGATGTTCGAAACCATGCGCTTGTTCCGCCGCCGCTCAGCCGATCCGACGGCCGGCGGCACGCCGCCCGACCCGCGCACGCCCTGGCCCGACCAGCCGGTGCCGTCCGACACCGACGCCGCCGCGGCCACGTTCTGGGCGGGGTGGTTCGAGCTGCTCCCGGAGGTCAGCGCCGCGCTGGGCGACCGCGAGCCGCACCGCGTGGAACACGACCTGTGCGAGCTGGTCGAAGCCCTGCACCCGCGGCTGCACTTCTCGCTCGAACGCGGCCGCACGGCCGTCTACGCCCTGGTGGTGAGCGGTCAGGAAGACCCGGAGCTGCGGCCGTTCACCGATGCGTGGAAGGCCGCCGCGCCGCCGGACGACGCGATCTGGGAGTACCACGACTCGGTGCCGCCGGTCCCCGACCCGGCGGGCGTCACCGTGAACCTCGGCGAGCACCGCATCTCGCTGGCCGACGTGCGCGTCGTCGCGCAGGTGGACGGCGAGATCGTCGACGTCGCGGTGTACCACCCGGCGCTGGCCGAGCTCGACGAGGCGGCGCGCACCACGATGACCTTCCTCCCGCTCGACGCGACGCTCGGTGAGCGGCTCGCGGCCGAACGGCTACGCCGCGTCGAAACCGCGCAGGCCGAGCCGGCGGGCACGATCAGCCTCGGGGAGCTCCGTGACCTGGTCCGGGGTCTGAACGAACGACCGGGCGAAAGTGTCGGCGACTCCGGCTAGGGTTACCACCCGTGAGCAGCGACCTTCCTCAGGACCAGTTGGCCGCCCCCGCTGAAGTGGCAGTGGCGGCTGGAGACGTCATGGACGTGACCGACGTCCCCGCCGACGTGCGCGAGCGCCACGCCGCCCTCGCCGAGGACGTCCGCGGACACCAGTTCCGCTACTACGTGCTCGATTCGCCCATCGTGTCGGACGGCCAGTTCGACGCGCTCCTCGGCGAGCTGCAGGCGATCGAGGACGAGTACCCGGCGCTGGTCACGCCCGATTCGCCGACGCAGAACGTCGGCGGCACGTTCTCCACCGAGTTCACGGCGTACGACCACCTCGAGCGCATGCTGAGCCTGGACAACGTGTTCGACACCGACGAGTTCCTCACCTGGGTGGAGCGCGTCGAGAAGGAGATCGGGCAGACGGAGTACCTGGCCGAGCTGAAGATCGACGGCTTGGCCGTCAACCTCCTGTACGAAGACGGCAAGCTCACGCGCGGCCTCACCCGCGGCGACGGCCGCACGGGTGAGGACGTCACGCTCAACATCCGCACGCTGGAGCAGGTCCCCGACGAGCTCACGGGCAGAGAGGAGTTCCCGGTGCCGAAGCTCATCGAGGTGCGCGGCGAGGTGTTCTTCCGCGTCGAGGACTTCCTGGAGCTCAACGCGAAAATGGTCGAGGCGGGCAAACCGCCGTACGCGAACCCGCGCAACACGGCGGCGGGTTCGTTGCGGCAGAAGGACCCGCGCATCACGAAGGAGCGCCGGCTGCGGCTGATCTGCCACGGCCTGGGCAAGCGCGAGGGCTTCGAGCCGGTCACGCAGTCGCACGCGTACGACGCGCTGGCGGCGTGGGGCCTGCCGGTGTCGCCGCACACGCGCGTGCTGCACACGGCGCAGGAGCTCACCGACCACATCGCCTACTGGGGCGAGCACCGCCACGACGCCGAGCACGAGATCGACGGCGTCGTGCTCAAGGTCGACCAGGTCGCGCTGCAGCGGCGCCTCGGCACCACGTCGCGTGCGCCGCGCTGGGCGATCGCGTACAAGTACCCGCCGGAAGAGGCGATCACGACGCTGCTGGACATCCAGGTCGGCGTCGGGCGCACCGGTCGCGTCACGCCGTTCGCCGTCACCGAGCCGGTGAAGGTCGCGGGCTCCACGGTGGCGCGCGCGACGCTGCACAACGCGGAAGAGGTCAAGCGCAAGGGCGTGCTGATCGGCGACCGCATCGTCATCCGCAAGGCCGGCGACGTCATCCCCGAGGTGCTGGGCCCGGTCGTCGACGCGCGCACGGGCAGCGAGCGCGAGTTCGTCATGCCCACGCACTGCCCGGAGTGCGGCACGGAGCTCGCCTACCAGAAGGAGGGCGACAAGGACATCCGCTGCCCGAACACCCGGTTCTGCCCGGCGCAGCTGCGGGAGCGGCTGTTCCACCTCGCGGGGCGCGGCGCGTTCGACATCGAGGTGCTCGGCTACGAGGCGGCGGTGGCGCTGCTCGACGCGCGCGTGGTCGCCGACGAGGGCGACGTCTTCGACCTCAGTGAAGACGCGCTGTCGGAGGTGGAGCTGTTCCGCACCAAGGCGGGTGAGCTGTCGGCCAACGCGAAGAAGCTGCTGGCGAACCTCGACGCGGCCAAGGACCGTCCCTTGTGGAAGGTCATCGTCGCGCTGTCGATCCGCCACGTCGGGCCGACGGCGGCGCAGGCGCTGGCGCGGGAATTCGGCTCGGTGCAGCGCATCGAGGAGGCGAGTGAGGAGGAGCTGGCCGACGTCGACGGCGTCGGGCCGACCATCGCGCACGCCGTGCAGGAGTGGTTCGAGGTCGACTGGCACCGCGAGATCGTCGAGAAGTGGCGCCGCGCCGGCGTCCGCATGGAAGAGGAGCGCGACGACTCGATCCCGCGCAACCTCGAGGGCCTCTCGATCGTCGTCACGGGCTCGCTGGATTCGTTCTCGCGCGACGAGGCCAAGGAATCGATCATGGCGCGCGGGGGCAAGGCCGCGGGTTCGGTGTCGAAGAAAACGGCCTTCGTCGTGGTCGGCGACGCGCCGGGCTCGAAGTACGACAAGGCCGTGCAGCTGAAGGTCCCGGTGCTCGACGAGGGCGGTTTCCGCGTGCTGCTGGAGCGCGGGCCCGGGGCGGCCACCGAGCTGGCTCTGCCCACGGGCGACGGCGAGACCGGCGAGACTGGGGTGGCTTCGGAGCCCGCCGATGAGTGACGTCGAGATCCGCCCGCCCCGGCCGGAGGAATTCGCCGTGGTGGGCGATCTCACCGTCGAGGCCTACCAGGCCGACGGCCTGCTCGCCGAGGACGTCGGTTACGAGGCGGAGCTCCGCGCCGTCGCCGACCGCGCCGAACACGCCGAACTCCTCGTCGCGGTCGCGGACGGCTCGGTCTCGGGCGCCGTCGCCATCGTGCACCCGGGCACGAAGTACGCCGAGATCTCCCGCGACGGCGAACTCGAGTTCCGCATGCTCGCCGTCGCCTCCTCCGCGCGCGGCCGCGGGATCGGCGAGGCCCTCACCCGTGCCGTGCTGACGCGCGGGCGCGCACTGGGCCTTCGGCGCGTCGTCCTGAGCAGCCTCGACCGCATGCACACGGCCCACCGCCTCTACGAACGGATCGGCTTCCGCCGCCTGCCGGCCCGCGACTGGCACCCGTTCCCGGCCGTCACCCTCATCGCCTACGAGTACGACCTGTAGCCGCGCGGCAATCCGGTCCGAAGCGGGGTGTTTCGGCGCGGTGTGGTTGTCCGCACAGCCGCGGCCGGACGCCGGTGCCGGGTGGGGTGAGCGGGTTCGTCAGCCGTCGAGCACGACGGCGACGATGCCGGCGAAGTGGGCCAGCCGCGCGACCTCCGCGGCCCGGAAGTTGGGGCCGCCCGGGCGGGCGACGAGCAGCGCTTTGCCCGGCTTGCCCAGCGGCGTGGCCGCGAGCTCGGTGCCGAGCTCCTTCCACGTCTCCGGGATCCAGTCCTCTTCGCCGTCGAGCACGGTGGCGCGCTCCAGCGGCAGCCAGGGTAGGTCATCGAACGGGTTCTCCGGCGCCGCGCTGGACGAGGCCAGGCGGCGGGAGCCCGAATCGGTGTGCTTGACCACGACGGCCCAGCCCGCCCGGATGATCTTCGGCACACCCTCGGCCAGGAGGTCCAGCCCCGACTTCGGCTGGGCGGCGATCTCCTCCACCAGCTCCAGCTCGCGGTGCGTGTCCAGGATCCCGGCGTACGGCCGCACCGCGTCGACCTCGACGCCTTCGATGCTTTCGGCGGCGGTGATCAGGGCATCGGGCAGGCGGCCGGACGGGAGCTCCACCACGAGGTCGTCGATGGCGACCCCGCCTCCGCGCTCGACGACGTCGACGCTGAGGATGTCGGCGCCCACCGTGCCGAGTGCCGTCGCGACGGCGCCGAGGGTGCCGGGGGAGTCCGGAAGCTGGACCCGCAGCAGGAACGACACCACACGCCCCTCTCGCCTCAGGCGTTCCACCCTTGTCGCGGAACGCGGTAACCGGGCGCCGATTGTGACAGACCGGGTACGGGTTGGGGACCCGCTGTCCGGCGAACGGGACGCCCCGTCCGCCATAACCCGGTCGAGCCGTCCGACGCCGTCACCATAGACTTGCAGCTTCCGAGAGCACCCGCACAGCACACCCCGGGAGTCACCCGCGTGCCCAACATTTCCCGAGACGAGGTCGCGCACCTCGCCAAGCTGGCCAGGCTGGCCGTCACCGACGACGAGCTGGACGTCTTCGCGGGCCAGCTCGACCAGATCCTGGACTCGGTGGCGAAGGTGAGCGAGGTCGCGGCGGCGGACGTCCCGCCGACCTCGCACGCCGTGCCGCTGACGAACGTCTTCCGAGAGGACGAAGTGCGCCCCTGCCTGACTCAGCAGCAGGCACTGGCCGGCGCGCCGGCCGCCGAGGAGGGCCGCTTCCGGGTGCCGCGGATTCTGGGAGAAGAACAGTGAGTGAACTGGTCAAGCTGACCGCCGCCGAGCTGGCGGGCAAGATCCACGCGCGTGAGGTCTCCGCGGTCGAGGTCACCCAGGCCCACCTGGACCGGATCGCCGAGGTCGACACCCACGTGCACGCGTTCCTGCACGTCGACACCGAGGGCGCGCTGGGCGCGGCCAAGGCCGTCGACGAGCAGCTGGCCGCGGGGGAGCAGCCCGCGTCCGCGCTGGCCGGCGTGCCGCTGGCGCTCAAGGACGTGCTGACCACCGAGGGCATCCCCACCACGTGCGGTTCGCGCACGCTGGAGGGCTGGCTCCCGCCGTACGACGCGACCGTCACGCGCCGGCTGCGCGAAGCGGGCGTCGTCATCCTCGGCAAGACGAACATGGACGAGTTCGCCATGGGGTCGTCCACCGAGAACTCCGCCTTCGGCCCCACGCACAACCCGTGGGACCACGCCCGCATCCCCGGCGGTTCGGGCGGTGGCTCGTCGGCGTCGATCGCCGCGTTCGAGGCGCCGCTGGCCATCGGCACGGACACCGGCGGCTCGATCCGCCAGCCCGGCTCCGTCACCGGGACGGTCGGCGTGAAGCCCACGTACGGCGGGGTTTCGCGCTACGGCCTCGTCGCCTTCTCGTCCTCGCTCGACCAGGCCGGGCCGTGCGCGCGGACGGTGCTCGACGCCGCCCTGCTGCACGAGGTCATCGCCGGCTACGACGTGATGGACTCGACGTCCATCGACGCGCCGGTGCCGCCCGTCGTCGCGGCGGCGCGCCAGGGCGCCGGGGGTGACCTCAAGGGCGTCCGCGTCGGTGTGGTGAAGGAGTTCGGCGGCGACGGTTACCAGGGCGGCGTGCTGCGCTCGTTCGAGGCCGCCGTCGAGCAGCTGCGCGCGCTGGGCGCCGAGGTCGTCGAGGTTTCGTGCCCGCACTTCGTGTACGCACTGCCCGCGTACTACCTGATCGCGCCGAGCGAGGCGTCGTCGAACCTCGCGCGGTTCGACGCGATGCGCTACGGCCTGCGCGTGGCCGACGACGGCACGCACAGCGCCGAAGAGGTCATGTCGCTCACGCGCGAGAAGGGCTTCGGCGCCGAGGTGAAGCGCCGGATCATGCTGGGCACGTACGCGCTTTCGTCGGGCTACTACGACGCCTACTACGGCTCGGCGCAGAAGGTGCGCACGCTCATCAAGCGCGACTTCGACAGCGCTTTCGAGCAGGTCGACGTGCTCGTGTCGCCGACCACGCCGACCACGGCGTTCAAGATCGGCGAGCGCGTGGACGACCCGATGGCGATGTACCTCGCCGACCTGTGCACCATCCCGTCGAACCTCGCGGGCAACGCCGCCATGAGCGTCCCGAGTGGACTGTCCGACGAGGACGGACTGCCGGTCGGCCTGCAGATCATGGCCCCGGCGCTCGCCGACGACCGGCTCTACCGCGTCGGCGCCGCCTACGAGGCCGCGCGCGACGCCGCCGCCGGCGGGTCGCTCGTGCACAAGGTCCCGGAGCTGGGAGGAACGAAGTGACTGCCGTGGCCGAGTTGATGGACTACGCCGAGGTCGTCGAGCGGTTCGACCCGGTGCTCGGGCTCGAGGTCCACGTCGAGCTGAACACGAAGACGAAGATGTTCTGCGGCTGCGCCAACGAGTTCGGCGGCGAGCCGAACACGAAGACGTGCCCGACGTGCCTGGGCCTGCCGGGCGCGCTGCCGGTGGTGAACGGCAAGGCCGTGGAGAGCGCGATCCGCATCGGGCTGGCGCTCAACTGCGAGATCGCCGAGTGGTGCCGGTTCGCCCGGAAGAACTACTTCTACCCTGACATGCCGAAGAACTTCCAGACGTCGCAGTACGACGAGCCGATCGCCTTCAACGGCTACCTCGACGTGACGCTCGACGACGGCGAGGTCGTGCGCGTGGAGATCGAGCGCGCGCACATGGAGGAGGACACCGGCAAGTCGCTCCACGTCGGGGGCGCGACGGGCCGCATCCACGGCGCGGAGCACTCGCTGCTCGACTACAACCGCGCCGGCGTGCCGCTGATCGAGATCGTCACCAAGCCGATCACCGGCACGGGCGAGCGCGCGCCCGAGGTGGCGCGGGCGTACGTCACGGCGCTGCGCGACCTGCTGCGCGCGCTCGAGGTGTCCGACGTCCGCATGGACCAGGGTTCGCTGCGCTGCGACGCGAACGTCTCGCTGATGGCCAAGGACGCCACGGAGTTCGGCACGCGCACGGAGACGAAGAACGTCAACTCGCTGCGCAGCGTCGAGCGCGCCGTGCGCTACGAGATGACCCGTCAGGCCGCGATCCTCGCCGGCGGCGGCTCGATCAAGCAGGAGACGCGCCACTTCCAGGAAGCGGACGGCACGACCGCGTCCGGCCGCACGAAGGAGACCGCGGAGGACTACCGGTACTTCCCGGAGCCCGACCTGGTGCCGATCGCGCCGTCGCGCGAGTGGGTCGAGCAGCTGCGCAAGACGATGCCGGAGATGCCGGCCGAACGGCGCAAGCGGATCCAGACCGAGTGGAACCTGTCCGACGAGGCGCTGCGCGACCTGCTGAACGTGGGCGCCGTCGACCTGGTCGCGGCCACGGTCGAGGCGGGCGCGAAGCCCGACGAGGCCCGCGGCTGGTGGGTCAACACGCTGGCGCAGGAAGCCAACACGCGCGAGGTCGAGCTGGCGGAGCTGGCGATCACGCCGGCGCAGGTGGCCGAGGTGATCGGGCTCGTGTCCTCGGGTGAGCTGACGAACAAGCTCGCCAAGGAGGTCGTGCAGGGCGTGCTCGCGGGTGAAGGTTCGCCGCGTGAGGTCGTGGACAAGCGTGGCCTGAAGGTCGTGTCCGACGATTCGGCGCTGCTGGCCGCCGTCGACGAAGCGCTGGCCGCTCAGCCGGACGTCGCCGACAAGATCCGCGGCGGCAAGGTCGCCGCGGCGGGCGCGATCGTCGGCGCGGTCATGAAGGCCACCAAGGGCCAGGCCGACGCCAAGCGCGTGCGCGAGCTGATCATCGAGCGCGTCGGTTCCTGAGTGGCGTTCGACGCAAAACGCGTGTCGTGGCGCGAGTGGCTCGGCCTGGGGGCCGGGCTGCTCGCGCTCGCGACGCTGTTCTTCCCCTGGACTGTCCTCACCGCCGACACCGCCACCCCCGACGTGCGCGACGCGTTCGCCACGCTCCCCCACGACGACGTGGTGCGCTCCGCGTGGCACTCGGACTTCTTCTCGTGGTTCCCGCCGTTCGTGCTGCTGCTGGCGGGACTCGCGGTGGTGCTCTTCGGCCAGCTCCGAAAGGTCCGGGCCAGCGGCCTGCCCCACCTCTGGCTCGTCGCCGGCCTCGGCGCTTTCCTGCTCATGATCATCGGCTGGACCACGCTGGACTGGGTCTTCGACAGCGACCAGCGCGCCTTCCTCGACGCCGCGGGCGTGGTGATCAACCCGGGCGTCGGCCGCTACCTGGCCCTGCTGTTCGCGCTGGTCTCCATCGCCGCGTCGATCCTGGACATCCGCGCGGCGCGCACCGAATCGCGCCAACCGCGGCGCCGTTCCTGAGCGGGTACGGGGGAACCGGGCGGTTCAGTCCTTGCCGAGCCCGCCGCCGGTTTCGGTGACCGTGATCAGCACGACGCGGTCGTCGCTGGACACCGGTTTCCCGCCGTCCTTGTTCGTCGTGCCCGCGACGGCCAGCTGGGGGCTGATCAGGCTCATCCCCGCCAGCCGTCCGTAGGTGGTCGGCGGTTTGCCCTTGCCGTCCAGGCTGACGGTGGGTTTGCCGGTCACCGCGCCGTCCGGGTTGACCGGGAGGTTCTGCAGGCCGACGGCCGACGCGACGGCCAGGATGCCGTTCGAATCGGAGAAGTCGGCGCACCCGACGATGCCGGGCTTGTCCGGCCAGGTCCACGCGGGCGTCGACAGGGTCTGGCCCGCCTGCACGCGGTAGAGCGCGTCCGGGCCGCCGGGCTGGTCGGTCACCCACACCCGCTTGCCGTCGGACGAAGCGCACAACCCGCCCGGGTTGTGCAGGCCCGAGGCGTACACGGTCGATCCCGCTGTGGGGTTGCCGGTGGCCGCCGCGCCCGACGTGTCGATCCGCAGTACCTTGCCCGCCAGCGACTTCGGGTCCGCGGCCGCGGCGGCGTTCCCCGCGTCGCCGGTGGCGACCAGCAACGCACCCTTGCCGTCACTGAGCAGGGCGCCGCGGTTGCCGGTCGCGCCCTTGGGGATGCCGGTGAGCACGGGCTTCGGCGGCTGGCCCTTGGCGAAGCGCACCACGCGGTTGTCAGTGGGCGTCGTGATGTACGCGAACACCAGCTGGTCCTCGACGTAGCTCGGCGAAAGGGCCAGCGACGTCAGCCCGCCGTCGCCCGTGGCCGCCACGTCCAGCTGCTCGAACAGCGTCGCGTCACGCCCGGCGGTGGCCAGCAGCACGCGGCCCGATTTCCGTTCGCCCGCCAGGGCCGCCGGCGTCGCGCCGTCCCCGGGCAGGCCGGCGACGGCCGCGACCGTGTCGAGGCACGTCGCGATCACGGCCTTGTCGAAGTCCTTGCACCCCTGCGGCGGCGGGATCGTCGTGGGCGCCTGCTGCGGGCCGCCCTGGGTGGGGCTCTGCCCGTCGCCCGACGGGTCGTTGGGATCCTGCACCTGCGGCGGTGATTCGGGGCTCGGCACCGGAGCGGGGCTGAAGCTCTGGCCGGCCGCGGTGTCGTCGAACCGCGCGCAGCCCGAGAGCAGCAGGCCGCCGCAAGCGAGGAGGGCCAGCGGCGCCGACCACCGGTACCGGGTACGCATGATGCTCCAGCCTAGGTGCCCCCGCGTGAGCGCGGAGTAAGTGGCTCACGTGCCGTTCGGTCACCGATCCGGCCACAGTCACGGCTATCCGGCTTGCGTGGCAACGGTCACGTAGTGCCCGGGATCCGCCTGCTCTTCGGTCGGGTCAGTAACGTGGCGATCATGACGCTGACTGTGCTGGTCCCCGACGACGAGGGCGTCGCCGCGCTCTCGGAGCTCTCCGAGGTGCAGCCCGTGCGCTACCAGTGGGGCGACCCGGTGCCGCCGGAGGCCGCGAAGGCGGAGGTCCTCATCCCCGGCCGCCACCCCGCGGGCGAAGAGCTGTGGCGCGAACTGCCCAACCTCAAGCTCGTGCAGCTGCTCTCGGCCGGCGCGGAGGACTGGGTCGGCAAGCTCCCCGACGGCGTCCTGCTCTCCACGTGCCGCGGCGCGCACGGCGGCAGCACGGCCGAGTGGGTCGTCGCGGTGCTGCTGTCGATGTACCGCAAGCTCGACGTCTTCTCGACCGCCCAGAAGGACCAGAGCTGGCGCAAGCTCCCCGCCGAAACCCTGCAGGGACAACGCGCGCTCATCGTCGGCGCCGGTGACCTCGGCCGGCAGCTGCGGCGGCGCCTCGAACCGTTCGACGTCCGCTGCACGATGGTCGGCATGTCCGCGCGCGACGGTGTGCGCGGTGTCGCGGAACTGCCCGAACTCCTGCCCGACCACGACATCGTCGTGCTCATGGTCCCGCTCACCTCGCGCACGCACGGCATGGTCGACGCCGAGTTCCTCGCGGCGATGCCCGAAGGCGCGGTTCTGGTGAACGCCGCGAGGGGACCGGTCGTCCGCACCGACGCGCTCGTCGCCGAGCTTTCCGCCGGCCGCCTGCGCGCCGCGCTCGACGTCACCGACCCCGAACCGCTGCCGGCCGACCACCCGCTCTGGACCGTGCCGGGGCTGCTGCTCACGCCCCACGTCGGCGGCGCCGTCGAGGGGGTCCGCAGGCGCTCGTACGCCGTCGCGGCGGCCGAGATCGCGCGCTACGCGGGCGGTGAGCTGCCCGACAACCTCGTGCGCGGCGAATACTGACAGATCGGGCCCCTGACCCCGGCGCGCTCGCTCGCGGCCCGGGGCCCGATCCCCTACCCTTCGCGCGTGACCAGTCAAGGGGACGACTACCAGACCAGCCTCCTGTCCGGGGTCGACGACTCCGGTGGCGACGACGACGAAGTGCGCCAGGGCGGGCTCGGCCTCGGCCTCCTGATCCTGCGCGTCGGCCTGGCCGCGATCGTGGGGGCGCACGGCCTGCAGCACCTGTTCGGCGCGTTCCACGGACCGGGCATCGCGGGTTTCGCCCACGTGCTCGAGACGTTCGGCTACCACAAGCAGACGACGCTGCTGTCCTGGATCACCGGCATCGTCGAGGTCGGCGGCAGCGCGCTGCTGCTCGTCGGCCTGTTCACGCCGCTCGCGGCCGCCGGCATCCTCGGCGTGGCCGCGAACGCCGTCTACGCCAAGTTCCACGGCGGCTTCTTCGTGGGTGACGGGCGCGGCTGGGAGTTCGAACTGCTCATCGGCGTGGTCGCCCTCGCCCTGATCTTCACCGGCGCCGGCCGCATCTCGCTGGAGAAGAACACGCCGTGGCGCAGGCGGCCGCTGCCGCTCGGCATCGTCTCGCTGCTGCTGGCCGCGGCGGCGTCCGTGGTCGTCATCGTCCTCGCCCGCTGAACCCTCAGACACGAAGAAGGCCGGCCACGCGAGGTGGCCGGCCTTCTTCAGTTCAGGCTCACTTGTTCGGGTCGCGCACCGCACCGGTGTCGGCCGACGTCGCCATCCGCGCGTACGCCCGCAGCGCCGCGGTGATCGGGCGCTCGCGGTCCTTCGGCTGCCACGGCCGCTCCGCCGCCTCCATCTTCGACCGCCGCTCGGCCAGGATCTCCGGGTCGACCTGCAGCTCGAGGCGCCGCTCGTGGACGTCGATGACGATCGGGTCGCCGTTCTCCACCAGGCCGATCAGGCCGCCCCCGGCCGCTTCCGGCGAGATGTGGCCGACGGAGATGCCCGACGAACCGCCGGAGAAGCGCCCGTCGGTGATCAGCGCGCACTTCTTGCCGAGGCCGGAGCCCTTGAGGAACGCCGTCGGGTGCAGCATCTCCTGCATGCCCGGCCCGCCCGCGGGGCCCTCGTAGCGGATCACCAGCACGTCACCCGCCTGGATCTCCTTGTTGAGGATCGCCGACACGGCCTCCTCCTGGCTTTCGAGCACGCGCGCCGGGCCCTCGAAGTGCCACAGGTCCTCGTCGATGCCCGCGGCCTTGATGACCGCGCCGTTCTCGGCGAGGTTGCCGCGCAGGATCGCGAGGCCGCCGTCCTTGGTGTGCGCGTGCTCGATGTCGCGGATGCAGCCGCCCGCGGCGTCGGTGTCGAGCGAGGACCACCGGTTCTCCGTCGAGAACGCCTTGGTGGTGCGCACGCCACCCGGCGCCGCGTGGAACAGCTCGAGCGCCTTCTCCGACGGCTTCTCCGCGCGGATGTCCCACTCGTTCAGCCAGCTGTCGAGGTCGGGGGAGTGGACCGAGTGGACGCCGGTGTTCAGCTTCCCGCCGCGGTACAGCTCGCCGAGGATGGCGGGGATGCCGCCGGCCCGGTGGACGTCCTCCATGTGGTAGTCGGAGTTCGGGGCGACCTTCGACAGGCACGGCACCCGGCGGCCGATCGCGTCGATGTCGGCGATGGTGAAGTCGACCTCGCCCTCCTGCGCGGCGGCGAGGATGTGCAGCACGGTGTTGGTCGAGCCGCCCATGGCCATGTCGAGCGCCATCGCGTTCTCGAAGGCCTCGCGGGTGGCGATCGAGCGCGGCAGCGCCGAGGCGTCGTCCTCGCCGTACCAGCGCTTGCACAGGTCGATGACCGTGCGCCCGGCGCCCGAGAACAGGTCGCGGCGCGCGGCGTGCGTGGCCAGCGTGGAACCGTTGCCGGGCAGCGAAAGCCCCAGCGCTTCGGTGAGGCAGTTCATCGAGTTCGCGGTGAACATCCCGGAGCACGAACCGCAGGTCGGGCACGCCGAACGCTCGACGGCCGACAGGCCCTCCTCGTCCACCTCGCTGCTCGCCGACGCGGCGATCGCGGTGATCAGGTCGGTCGGTGCCTGCGCGACCCCGCCCACGACCACGGCCTTGCCGGCCTCCATCGGGCCACCGGACACGAACACGGTCGGGATGTTGAGCCGCATGGCGGCGTTCAGCATGCCCGGCGTGATCTTGTCGCAGTTGGAGATGCACACGAGCGCGTCGGCCTGGTGCGCGTTGACCATGTACTCCACGGAGTCCGCGATGATCTCGCGCGAGGGCAGCGAGTAGAGCATGCCCGAGTGACCCATCGCGATGCCGTCGTCGACGGCGATCGTGTGGAACTCGCGCGCGATGCCGCCCGCCTCCTTCACGGCCTCGGCCACGATCTCACCGAGGTCCTTGAGGTGCACGTGGCCCGGCACGAACTGCGTGTACGAGTTGGCGATCGCGACGATCGGCTTGCCGAAGTCGCTGTCGGTCATCCCGGTCGCACGCCACAGCGAGCGCGCGCCCGCCGCGTTGCGGCCGTGGGTGGTGGTCCGGGAACGGAGGTGCGGCACGGCATTCTCCCAGGTCAGAAGGCTGGTCCAGGCGGATTCGGGAACTCGCTCCGCAAACTGGTCCTACCAATTCTACTCGCTCGGCTTGGTCTTCTCCCCGCCGGTCTCGGCGGGCGCGGCCGCGGGCTTCTGCTCCACGGCTTCGCGGGAGGGTTCCGGCGCGTCTTTTTCACCGGTCTCTCCGGTGCTCTTCGCCGTGGTCTCTTCGGCGGGTTCCGGAGTCGTCTTCTCGGTGGCCTGCTTGGCGGCGCCGGGCTTGAGGTCGTCCTCGCTCAGCACGCCGGAGGGGTCCTTGATCTTCCCCTCGCTCACGAGCGAGAGCACCGGCAAGTGCCGCGTCCGCACGGTGGGCAGCGTGATCTGCGTGTCGTCGCCCAGCACGGCCCGCACGCGCGACCGGTCGGTGATGGCGAGGCCCTTCAGCGCCGACCACGGCAGGTCGCGCTTGCCGAACACCGTCCGCACTTCGAGACCGGCCCGGGTGGCGACCGTCCGCGTGCGCAGTACGAACACGAAGAGGGCGACCGGGAAGATGTAGAGCCACTGCAGCCCGTTGATCTCCCCGAGTGCGATGGGTGTCACACACACGGTCAGGAGCGCGATCGCCATGTACGCCGTGCTGGGGATCTTGAACACGGCCTTCCGGCCCTCGTCCGCGCGTTTGTCCTGCTTTTCTTCGGCCACCAATGAATGGTGCACCGCGTCGCTCGCGCGCCTGCGCGCGGGTCGCGAGCGGTCGCCACCCGGGCTGCGCGGGCAGTACTGGCGGTCCAGCATGCGGAACCGCCGTCTCGCAGAGTTGACACTCGCGCGGCCGCCCGACTAACGTCGCAGCCGTGACCACGCAGACCGGCCTCGTACTTCCCAAGCGCGTCGACGCTTAGGAAGGCCTCCGCTGCGTCGACGCGCGACCCTCGTACGACCCTACGGTCGGCGGGGGTTTTTTGTTGCGTAGAACCGGTTTCAGACCGGCTCCACGGCCCGAAGCAACCCGAACGAGTGACACCGAGAACCCACGAGGCAGAACCGATGACCAGTGCCACGTCGCGCAGCGACGCGAAGCCCGGGCCCACCGCGCCCGGTGTCCCCGGAGCACGTCCGAAGCCGGCGCCGCCGGCGGGAACCCCGGTAAGGGTCACGGGCGCGCAGGCGCTCGTCCGCTCGCTCGAAGCGGTCGGGGCCGAAGTCGTCTTCGGCATTCCCGGCGGCACCATCCTCCCGGCGTACGACCCGCTGCTCGACTCCACGAAGGTCCGCCACGTCCTGGTCCGCCACGAGCAGGGCGCCGGGCACGCCGCCACCGGCTACGCCCAGGCGACCGGCAAGGTCGGCGTCTGCATGGCGACGTCGGGGCCGGGTGCCACCAACCTCGTCACGCCGCTGGCCGACGCCAACATGGACTCGGTGCCGGTCGTCGCCATCACGGGCCAGCAGACGCGCAGCCTCATCGGCACCGACGCGTTCCAGGAAGCCGACATCTGCGGCATCACGATGCCGATCACCAAGCACAACTTCCTCGTCACCGACCCGGCGGAGATCCCGCGGACGATCGCCGAGGCGTTCCACCTGGCGTCGACCGGCCGGCCCGGCCCGGTGCTGGTGGACATCCCCAAGGACGTGCTCCAAGAGATGACGTCGTTCTCCTGGCCGGCCGAGATGCGGCTGCCGGGTTACCGCCCCACGCTGCGCCCGCACGGCAAGCAGGTCCGCGAAGCCGCGAAGCTCATCGCGAACGCGCGCCGCCCGGTGCTCTACGTCGGCGGTGGCGTGATCAAGGCCGGCGCTTCCGCGGAGCTGCTGGAGCTGGCCGAGCTGACGGGGATCCCGGTCGCCACCACGCTGATGGCGCGCGGCGCGTTCCCCGACTCGCACAGCCAGCACGTCGGCATGCCCGGCATGCACGGTTCGGTCGCCGCCGTCGCGTCGATGCAGCGCGCCGACCTGCTGGTCGCGCTCGGCGCCCGCTTCGACGACCGCGTCACCGGCGCCACGTCGTCCTTCGCGCCCGAGGCCAAGGTCGTCCACGCCGACATCGACCCGGCCGAGATCTCCAAGAACCGCAAGGCCGACGTGCCGATCGTCGGGGACTGCAAGGAGATCATCACCGAGCTGATCGCGGCCGTGAAGGCCGAGTTCGAGCACGGCCGCCCCGACCTCACCGACTGGTGGACGCAGGTCGACGCGTGGCGCGAGGGGTACCCCACCGGCTACGAGTGGCCGGAAGACGGTTCCCTGTCGCCGCAGTACGTCATCGAGCGCATCGGCGAGCTCGCCGGCCCCGACGCGGTGTTCACCGCGGGCGTCGGCCAGCACCAGATGTGGGCGGCGCAGTTCGTGAAGTACGAGAAGCCGCGCACGTGGATCAACTCCGGTGGCCTCGGCACCATGGGCTTCGCCGTCCCCGCGGCCATGGGGGCGCAGTTCGGTGTGCCCGACACGCAGGTGTGGGCCATCGACGGCGACGGCTGCTTCCAGATGACCAACCAGGAACTCGCCACGTGCGCCATCGAGGGCGCGCCGATCAAGGTCGCCGTCATCAACAACGGCAACCTCGGCATGATCCGGCAGTGGCAGAACCTGTTCTACTCGGAGCGGTACTCCAACAGCGACCTCGGTACGCACAAGCACCGCATCCCCGACTTCACGCTGCTCGCCGAAGCGCTCGGTTGCGCGGGTCTGCGCTGCGAGACCAAGGAGGACGTCGACGCCACGATCCGCCGCGCGATGGAGATCAACGACCGCCCCGTCGTGATCGATTTCGTCGTGGGGAAGGATGCCCAGGTGTGGCCGATGGTGGCCGCAGGCACCGGCAACGACGAGATCATGGCCGTCCGCGGCATCCGGCCGCTGTTCGACGACGATGAGGTTTCGCGCGAAGCCGTCGAAGCTGTCGAGGCCGCCGAAGCTGCTGCGGAAGGAGAAGCCCGATGACCGTCCACACGTTGAGCGTGCTGGTCGAGAACAAGCCCGGCGTGCTCGCCCGGGTTTCCGGCCTGTTCTCCCGCCGCGGCTTCAACATCGAGTCCCTCGCCGTGGGCCCTACGGAGAATCCCGAGGTGTCCCGCATGACGATCGTGGTCGCTGTCGAAGAGCTACCGCTCGAACAGGTGACCAAACAGCTCAACAAGCTGGTCAACGTGATCAAGATCGTGGAGCTCGAGCCGTCTTCCGCGGTGCAGCGCGAACTGCTGCTCGTGAAGGTCCGGGCCGACGCCACGGTGCGCAGCCAGGTGCTCGAAACGGTCCAGCTCTTCCGTGCCAAGGTGGTGGACGTGTCCCCGGAGGCGCTCACCGTCGAGGCGACCGGGACGTCGGACAAGATCGGCGCCCTGCTGCGCATGCTCGAGCCGTACGGCATCCGCGAGCTCGTGCAGTCGGGCATGGTCGCGGTGGGTCGCGGGGCCCGCTCGATCACCGCCACCTCGCCCCGCTGAGTTTTCAGAAAATCCGAAAGGGAGCAGTACCCCCATGGCAGTGGAAATCTTCTACGACGACGACGCCGACCTGTCGATCATCCAGGGTCGCAAGGTCGCCGTGATCGGCTACGGCAGCCAGGGCCACGCCCACTCGCTGAGCCTGCGCGACTCGGGTGTCGACGTCCGGATCGGCCTGCAGGAGGGGTCGAAGTCCCGCGCCAAGGCCGAGGAGCAGGGCCTGCGCGTGCTGTCGGTGGCCGACGCCGCGGCCGAGGCCGACCTGATCATGATCCTCGCGCCGGACACCAAGCAGCGCTTCATCTACGAAGAGCACATCGCGCCGAACCTCAAGGACGGCGATGCGATCTTCTTCGGCCACGGCTTCAACATCCGGTACGACCTGATCAAGCCGCCGGCCGGTGTCGACGTCGCGATGGTCGCCCCGAAGGGCCCGGGCCACCTGGTCCGCCGCCAGTTCGTGGACGGCAAGGGCGTGCCCTGCCTGATCGCCGTGGAGCAGGACGCGTCGGGCAGCGCCCAGGCGCTCGCGCTCTCCTACGCGGCCGCCATCGGTGGCGCCCGCGCGGGTGTCATCAAGACGACCTTCACCGAGGAGACGGAGACCGACCTCTTCGGCGAGCAGGCCGTGCTCTGCGGTGGCGCGTCGGCGCTGGTGCAGACGGGCTTCGAGGTGCTGACCGAGGCCGGTTACGCCCCGGAGATCGCCTACTTCGAGGTGCTGCACGAGCTGAAGCTGATCGTCGACCTCATGTACGAGGGCGGCATCGCGCGCCAGCGCTACTCGATCTCCGACACGGCCGAGTACGGCGACCTCACCCGCGGTCCGCGCGTGATCTCGCCCGCGGTCAAGGCGGAGATGAAGAAGATCCTGGGCGAGATCCAGGACGGCACGTTCGCCCGCGAGTGGGTGGCGGAGGACGAGGCCGGGCGCCCGAACTTCACCAAGCTCGAGGAGCAGGGCAACCAGCACCCGATCGAGGAGACCGGCAAGAAGCTGCGGGCCCTCATGTCGTGGGTGGACCGCCCGATCACCGAGACCGCCTGAGTCTCCTGGATCTCCCGAAGGCCCCTTCACCGCGCCGGTGAGGGGGCCTTCGGCGATCGTTACGCTGGGCCCATGAGTGATCAGCCCGTCGACGACAAGGCGCACATCCGGCACGAGCTCGACCTGTCCGCCGCCGCCTGGATCCGCGCCGAGCCCGAGGGCGTCACGCTCGAAGACTGCGTGGAGTACGCGTTCGTGCCGCACACCGACGGAGTCACCTACGTCGCGATGCGCCAGTCGGCCAAGCCGGACGGCGTCGTTCTCGTCTTCACGCCGTCCGAGTGGGACGCCTTCGTGAAGGGCGTCCGCGACGGCGAGTTCGACCTGCCCGAGGACCTCGACGCCTAGTCGGTCACGCTCGCGATGAGCTCGGGCAGCCGCCCCGCCGCGGCGGCCAGTGCCGGGTGGTCGCCGTAGTCGCGCGATTCGACGATGAGGCCGTCGCGCACGCGCAGCACGAAGATGTTGTTGACGCGGAACGAAGTGCCGTCGCCGAGCTGTCCTTCGTAGGTGAACTCGCCGATCAGCACCTCCGGATCCGTGCTCTGGTGCGTCACGAGATCCGTGGCCTGCATCGAGAGGCCCATCCTGCCTGCGACCGCGAAGTGGTCGCGCAGGTCGGCGCGGGACTTCAGCACGGGCGAGCCGGGCAGGAACGGGTGGCGGACGTCCGTCTGCTCCGCGTACAGGTCGGGCAGTTCGGCCCAGCGGCCGTCGGAGACGCCGAAGCAGAGTCGCTGGAACACGCCGAGCGGGCTCTTCCGGTCGGCGAGCTGCGCCGGCCGCGGAGAGACGGGGCCGGGTTCGTGCGCCGGAACCTGCGCGTACGCGTCGGCGAGGCGCGCGGCGGCGCCCTGCACGGCGGCGAGCCGCAGGTAGTCGTGGTAGTCGCGGGACTCGACGATGAGGCCGTCGCGCACGCGCAGCACCTGGATGTTGGGGACTTCGCCGGTCTTGCCGGTGCGCACGGATTCGGCCGTGTAGATCCATTCGGCGACGATCACCTCGGGATCCGTCGTCTCGTGCACGACGATGTCGTGGCGCTTCAGCCTGAACTCGGCGGCCAGGGTGCTCACGAACCGGTCGTGCAGCGCGGGGCGGCCCTCGAGCCGGCCCGGGCGGGGGATCGCGGTGGGGTGCTCGACGACGGTGTTCTCGGCGTACAGCTGGGAAAGTTCGTCGAACCGGCCGTCGGAGATGCCTTCGGAGAGCCGGTCGAAGACCTCGCGGGGTGTGGTCATGGTGTCCTCCCAGTCATGAAACGGAGTCCGTAGTCCGTCTCGTGCCGGCCACGATACGGACTACGGACTCCGCTTGTCCACCGGACTGCCGGGCTACCGCGCTCGCGCCAGCAGTTCCCGCGCCGCCGGGCTGTCGCACGCTTCGGCCCAGCCCTCGGGCGTGGATCGCCACTGGCCGTCGCGGGCGTCGAGGTCGGCGCCGGCCGCGATGAGCACCTCGAGCACGTCGAGGTGGTCGCCCTGCGCGGCCAGGTGCAGGGCGGTGATCCCCACGCCGTGCTTCGGCCCGCCGAACGTGCCGACGCGGTTGACCTCCGCGCCCAGCTCCAGCAACGTGCGCACGGCCGCGACCTTGCCCTGCGCCGCGGCCCAGGTGAGCGCGGTGCCGCGGTAGACGTCGGCGTCGAGGTCCGCGCCGCGGGCCGCGAGCGTGCGCAGGGCTTCGGTGCGGTCGTTGCGCGCGGCCCAGCTCAGCGCTTCGTCGCGGATCTCGGCGAGGTCGCCGGACGGGCGCCAGAACGGGAAACCGCTGTGGGGCCGGTAGAACTCGCGGTGCGCGCCCGCGGCCGGCGCGAGTGTCCCGTTCGGACGGACGAGCTCGTCGAGCAGCTCCGCGTCGCCGAGCCCCGCGGCGACGCGGAGGTTGCGCGGCGCTTTCCCTTGCCGCGCCAGCCTTTCCGCGACCGTCCGGTTGCCCCAGAACAACGCGACCACCAGCGGTGTCCCGCCATCGCCGCGGGAAGAGACGTCGAGGGGCGCGCCGGCGTCGAGCAGGAGGTCGGCGAGCAGCGGGAGGTTGCTGTAGGCCGCCTGGTGCAACGGCGTCCAGCCGTGCGCGTTGCCGCGCGCGGGATCGGCGCCCCGCTCCAGCAGCACGCGGGAGAGGCGTTCGTCGCACGTGGCGCCGGCCATGCCGAGCAGGTCGTTGCCGTTGGTGCCGACGGCGTGCACGAGCTCGGGGAACTCGTCGACGATCGCCGCCAGCCCGTCGACGTCCCGAGCCTCGACCAGCCCGTACGCCCGCGCGAACGGCTCTCCGCTGCCGGCCAGCGTCTTGACGTGCTCCCGCAGCCCGCGCCACGACGTGAACCCGTGCTCCCGCGCGACGACCGTGCGCGCGCCCTCGCGCGTCAACGGTTGCCGGTGCCGGTCGAACGCGGCGCGCGCGCTCGGCGTCCCGTCGTCGGCTGACGCGAGCAGCCCCAGTGCGCGCTCGCCGTAGTACTCGGTGTCGGCGTGGTAGGCGTGCTGCACGCCCTCGGCGCTGCGGCGCACGTACGCCTGCAGCTTCGGCCAGCTGGGAAACCCGTGTTCACGGGCGATCCGGAACTGCGCTTCCGACAGTTTGACCGACTCGGCGCGCGCGAGGTCTTTCGCGCGTTTGCGCAACTGGCCGAGATCGGGTTTCGCGGGCAGAGCAGCCATGGGGGAGTCCTTCCTTCCCTCGGTTCGCCCGTGGTCCGCCGGCACCGGGCAGGGAAGAAGGCACGTACTCGGCACTCACTTCGGGGGTGGGCTCAGCCCTTTCCGCGGACAGGACGCGGCCCGCACCGCGCCCCACCACTCTACCCCGGCGCGGCCCGCCCGCCCGGGTGGCAACTGCCGCCCCGTTCCTTCCTTTTGTCCCATCGTCCACTCGTGCACCGGATGCCGCATCTCATCTGGTGGAATGCACAAAACCACTGATCGCGCCAGACCCGGTGCGGATGAGGCCGGCGCCGTTTTCGTTGGGACGAGCGGCATCCCGGCACTCGCGCCCGTCGAACACCCCCACGACCCTGACCGGCACCGGGACCGTGTTTTCACCGGATTACGAGCGAGTTAACAACACGGGCAGCACCGGGGCCGCCAACCCGGCTAAACTCCCGCGCATCCGGGCACAACGGCGTGCGCCGCAGCAGAGCGTCCTCGATTTCGTGACCAGATAGTGGGAGCCGCATCGTGACCAACCCCAGCAAACCCGTCGTCCTCATCGCGGAGAAGCTCGCTCCTTCCGTGCTGAGTGTGTTCGGTGACGAGGTAGAGGTCCGGCATGTGGACGGCACGGACCGTCCCGCGCTGCTCGAGGCGGTGAAGAGCGCCGACGCGCTCCTGGTGCGATCCGCCACGAAGGTCGACGCCGAGGTGCTCGGGGCGACCACGCAGCTCAAGGTCGTCGCCCGCGCCGGCGTCGGGCTGGACAACGTCGAGGTGCCCGCCGCCACCGAGCGCGGCGTGCTGGTGGTCAACGCCCCGACGTCCAACATCGTCTCGGCGGCGGAGCACGCCGTGGCCCTGCTGCTCTCGGTCGCCCGGCGCGTGCCGGCCGCCGACCAGAGCCTGCGCGGCGGCGAGTGGAAGCGCAGCTCGTTCTCGGGTGTCGAGCTCAACGGCAAGACCGTCGGTGTCGTCGGCCTCGGCAAGATCGGCCAGCTGTTCAGCCAGCGCCTCGCCGCGTTCGGCACGAAGCTGATCGCGTACGACCCCTACGTCTCGGCCGCCCGCGCCGCCCAGCTCGGCATCGAGCTCGTGCCGCTCGACGAGCTGCTGGCCCGCGCCGACGCGATTTCCATCCACCTGCCGAAGACCCCGGAGACCAAGGGCCTCATCGACGCCGAGGCGCTCAAGAAGACCAAGCAGGGCGTGATCATCGTCAACGCCGCGCGCGGTGGCCTCGTCGACGAGGAAGCGCTGGCCGACGCCATCCGCAGCGGCCACGTCGGCGGTGCCGGCATCGACGTGTTCGTCACCGAGCCCACCACGGCGAGCCCGCTGTTCGAACTGGCGAACGTCGTGGTCACGCCGCACCTCGGCGCGTCGACCTCCGAGGCCCAGGACCGCGCGGGCACCGACGTCGCGCGTTCGGTGTTGCTGGCGCTGCGCGGCGACTTCGTGCCGGACGCGGTGAACGTCTCGGGCGGCGGTTCCGTCGGCGACAACGTGCGGCCGTACCTGACGCTGACGCAGAAGCTGGGCAAGGTGCTCACGGCGCTGAGCCCGAAGGCGCCGACCTCGGTGACCGTCCAGGTCAAAGGCGAGCTGTCCAGTGAGGACACTTCGGTGCTGCAGCTCGCGGCGCTGCGCGGCGTGTTCGCCGGGGTCGTCGACGACCAGGTCACCTTCGTCAACGCGCCGCGGCTCGCCGAGGAGCTGGGGGTGCAGGTCGACCTCGTCAGCGAGACCGAGAGCGCGAAGTTCCGCAGCATCGTCACGGTGCGCGCGGTCCACGCGGACGGCGCGACGCTGACCGTGTCCGGTTCGGTCACCGGCAAGGACGAGGTCGAGAAGCTCGTCGAGGTCAACGGCCGCCACTTCGACCTGCGGGCCGAGGGCAACGTGCTGCTGCTCGAATACCCGGACCGCCCGGGCGTGATGGGCCGCGTCGGCACGCTGCTCGGTGAGGCCGGCATCAACATCGAGGCCGCGCAGATCAGCCAGACCACCGACGGCTCCGACGCCGTGATGCTGCTGCGCGTCGACCGCCACGTGGACGGCAACGTGCTCGAGCCGATCGGCGCCACCGTGGGTGCGCACGTCATCCGCTCGGTGGACTTCAACTAGTCCCACCCGTTTCCCGAAAGCCCCTTTCCCCGTCTTGCGGCGGGGAGAGGGGTTTTTCTTTGCCCGGCTCCGGTCAGACCGGCAACATTCGCATAACGGAGCTTTTTCGGCACGAAAGTAGGTGTTTCGGGCAGCTAGGTTCTTGCCGCGAGGCAGAACCACGCGCCGTGAGAGCACGGCGCGGCGTCCGGGCTCACCTGTCGGGGGTGGTGTGCGGGAACGCTCGGGCAGGTTCGCGAGGCAGGCCTCGAGTAAGGGGTTGGGTACTCATGAGCAGATCCCGGTTACCCGGGTGGGCTGCCCGTTCGACGGCCGCGGTTTCAGCACTCGTGCTGGCCGCGGCCATTACTACGGCTTCGGGTGCGTCCGCGCAGGACGCGCCGCTCGCCGACCCGGTCGCGCCGGCGAAGGTCGGCGCCGCGGGGTTGCAGGGCAAGATCTCGCCGCGGCTGAGCGCCGCGCGGGGCCCGATCACCGCGTTCGTGGAGCTGGCGAAGAAGCCGGCCGTCGACGCGTTCAACGCCGAGCAGGGCAAGGGCGCCGGCAAGGAGCGGGCCAAGCAGGCCGCGCGCGCCGCGAAGGCCGACGTGGCCGCCGCCGTGAACTCGGTCGTCGGCCAGCTGAAGAAGGCCGACGCAGCCGCGATGCTGGTCACCCAGACCGCGAACGCCGTCGCCGGGGCCGTGGTCACCGCCGACGCGGCGAAGATCCGCGAGCTCGCGAAGCGGCCCGATGTCGTTTCGGTGCGCACGGTCGTGCCGAAGACCAAGACCAACGCCAGCGCGGCGCAGCTGACCAACACGCTCGCGAGCTGGCAGCAGACCGGCAAGTTCGGTGACGGCATCCGCGTCGGTGTGATCGACGACGGCATCGACTACACCCACGCCGACTTCGGCGGCCCCGGCACCCCGGCGGCGTACCAGGGCGTGGACCGGACCAAACCGTCGCCGCTGTTCCCGAGCGCCAAGGTCATCGGCGGCACGGACCTCGTCGGCGACGACTACGACTCCGCCGGCAAGACCGGCTCGCCGACGCCGAAGCCGGACCCCAACCCCATCGCGTGCGGCGAGCACGGCACGCACGTCGCCGGCACCATCGCGGGCTTCGGCGTGAACGCCGACGGCTCCACGTTCACCGGCGACTACAAGAAGCTGAACAAGAACAAGCTCGACGCCATGAAGATCGGGCCGGGCACGGCACCGAAGGCGCTGCTGTACGCCATCAAGGTCTTCGGCTGCACGGGCTCCACGAACGTCACGTCGCAGGCGCTGGACTGGGCGCTCGACCCCGACGGCGACGGTGACTTCACCGACCACCTCGACATCGTCAACCTGTCGCTGGGCAGCGACTTCGGCGCGCCCGACGACCCCGACTCGCTGTTCGTGCGCAAGCTCGCGCAGAACGGTGTCCTGCCGGTCATCGCGGCGGGCAACGGCGGCGACCTCAACGACGTGGCGGGCTCGCCGGGCAACACGCCCGAGGCGCTCACCGTCGCCAGCAGCCGCGACGCCGGCGAGCTGAAGGACGCGCTCGAGGTCACCGCGCCGATCCAGGGCCAGCAGCCGGGTCAGTACAGCCAGGACTACACCGGTTACGACACGCTCGACCTGACCGCGCCCGTCGTGCCGATCTCGGCTGCCAACAACGCGGGCTGCGCGGCGTTCTCCGCCGAGGACAAGGCGAAGGTCGCGGGCAAGATCGCGTGGCTGGAGTGGGACGACAACGACGCCACCCGCGCCTGCGGTTCGGCCGCGCGCGCCAACAACGCGCAGGCTGCGGGCGCGAAGGGCGTGCTGCTCTCGTCCACTTTGGAGCACCCCGCCGCCGGCATCGCGGGCAACGCGGGCGTGCCGATGTTCCAGCTCACGGGCAAGGCGACGACCGCGGTGCGGCCGGGCCTGACCGCGGGCACGCTGGCCGTCCGCTTCTTCGGCGCCGGCCGGGCGAGCCTGCAGACCACCGACAAGTCCATCGTGGACACCCCGAGTTCGTTCACCTCGCGCGGCGGGCGCGGCCCGGCGGTGAAGCCGGACCTTGCGGCGCCCGGTGACACGATCACGTCGGCGTTCCGCGGCAGTGGCAACGGCAGGCTGTCCATCTCGGGCACGTCGATGGCGACGCCGCACACCGCGGGCATCACGGCGCTGGTCCGCCAGACGCACCCCGACTGGAACGTCGAAGAGGTCAAGGCCGACGTCGTCGGCTCGGCCGCGCACGACATCACCGACGGCGCGGGCCACACCTACGCGCCGCAGCGCGTGGGCACCGGCCGCATCGACGCCAAGGCGGCGCTGGACAACCAGGTCCTCGCCTACGTGCTGGACGACCCGGGCGCCGTCAGCGTCACCTTCGGCGACGTCGAGGTGGCCCGTCCGGTCACGCTGTCGAAGACGATCAAGGTCGTCAACAAGGGCGTGAAGCCGGTGGAGTACTCGGTCGGCTACGAGGCCGTGAACTCGCTGCCCGGCGTGGCGTACTCCGTGAACAAGAGCTCGGTGGAGCTCAACCCGCGCGGGACCGCGACGGTCAAGGTGACGCTGCGGATCACCGACCCGAACGCGCTGCGCAAGGTCATGGACCCGACCATGGAGGCCGCGCAGGCCGGGCTCGCCCGCCAGTTCGTGGCCGACGCCTCGGGCCACGTCGCCTTCACTCCGAAGGACGGCGCCACGGTGCCGCTGCGGGTGGCCGTGTACTCGGCGCCGAAACCGGTCGCGGCCATCACGACGCCCGCGTCGCTGCGCTTCGGCCGGCAGGACCAGGCGGTGCTGAACCTCGGCGGCAAGGGCCTCGACCAGGGCAGTGGCGCGCAGCGCTACCGCTCGCTGATCAGCGTCCTGGAGCTGCAGGCGGAATCGCCGCAGCTGCCGGAGTGCGAGGCGGGTGTCACGACCGACTGCACGCTGAACGACACCGCGAAGGGCGGCGACCTGCGCTACATCGGCGCGGCGTCGACGGCTCCGCTCGCGAAGCAGCAGGGTGACGCGCAGAACGCGATGCTCGCCTTCGGTGTCACCACGTGGGGCGACTTCGCGAACATCGGCAGCAACACCATCCCGTTCGTCGACATCGACACCACGGGCGACGGCAAGCCGGACTTCGAGACCTTCGTGACGAAGGCGACGGGCACGGACGTGCTGCTGTCGGCCACGGTGTCGCTCACGCAGCCGGGCAACCCGACGGTCGACCTGCAGGCGGTCAACGGGCAGCTGGGCGACGTGGACACCAACGCGTTCGACACCGACGTGCTGGTGCTGCCCGTCAGCATCGCCGCGCTGGGCATCGACCCGAACGCCGCGTCGCACCGGATCAGCTACACGGTCGGCACCGCGGGGTACTACGTCGCGCCGGGCAGCACCGACGGGCTGATCGACTTCGTCGGCACGCCGCTGTCGTTCGACGCGCTGAACCCCGCGTTCTCGGTGCAGGGCGGCGGCGACGCGGCCCTGGCGTACGTCGCGAAGCCGGGTACGGCGCTCGTCGTCACTCGCAACCCCGCGGCTGCCGCCGGCGACAAGGCGAAGGGCCTGCTGGCGATCGAGCACCACAACGCGACCGGCTCGCGGGCCGGCGTGGTGCGAGTGGAGTCGGCCGTCACGCGGCCGT
Source organism: Amycolatopsis sp. NPDC051903 (assembly GCF_044452505.1). Taxonomy (NCBI): domain Bacteria; kingdom Bacillati; phylum Actinomycetota; class Actinomycetes; order Pseudonocardiales; family Pseudonocardiaceae; genus Amycolatopsis; species Amycolatopsis sp. NPDC051903. Next base: position 275,089 of record NZ_JBITBT010000008.1, read on the forward strand.
AGCGGCATCCCCGTCACCCGCCCAGGCGGGGTGACGGGATCCTCCGTTCGGGGATGGCCCGGTTCGCCGGCGGGCCTTCCCCGAATGGCGGGACAAGGGGGCTTTTCGGGGCGGTCCAGCCCGGGAAGCCCCCTTTGTCTTTCACCCGTTCAGGTGTCTCACCCTGCGGGAGGATGCGGCATAAGGGTGGTGCGGCTACGGCGTCTTGTCTACGGCCGGTAACCTTCCGCTGCTGGCGTTTTCTTGCGGATGGGCCATCGGTGCGTTCGGTGGCCTGGTCTACGGAGGTGTGTGGATGCGGCTCGCGGTGATCCCAGGTGACGGGATCGGGCCCGAGGTGGTCTCCGAGGCGCTCAAGGTGCTCGGTGAAGTAGCACCGACGGCGGAGATCACGAACTACGACCTCGGTGCCGCGAGGTGGCACTCGACGGGGGAGCTGCTCCCGGAATCGGTGCTCGGCGAGCTCCGCCAGCACGACGCGATCCTGCTCGGCGCGGTCGGCGACCCGACGGTGCCCAGCGGCATCCTCGAGCGCGGCCTGCTGCTGCGCCTGCGCTTCGAGCTCGACCACCACGTGAACCTGCGCCCGGCGCGGCTCTACCCGGGCGTGCGCGGCCCGCTGGCCGACCCCGGTGAGGTCGACATGATCGTGGTGCGCGAAGGCACTGAGGGGCCGTACACGAACAACGGTGGCCTGCTGCGCAAGGACACCGAGCACGAGGTCGCGACCGAGGTCAGCGTCAACACCGCGTTCGGCATCCGCCGCGTGGTGGCCGACGCGTTCAACCGCGCCGAGGAGCGGCCGCGCAAGCACCTGACCCTGGTGCACAAGACCAACGTGCTGGAGTACGCCGGGTCGCTGTGGTCGCGCATCGTCGAGGAGGCCTCGCTCGAGCACCCCGACGTGACCGTCGCGTACTCCCACGTGGACGCCGCGACCATCCACCTGGTCACCGACCCGTCCCGCTTCGACGTGATCGTCACCGACAACCTGTTCGGCGACATCCTCACCGACCTGGCGGCCGCCGTGACCGGCGGCATCGGCCTCGCGGCCAGCGGCAACCTCGACATCACGCGCCGCAACCCGAGCATGTTCGAGCCGGTCCACGGCAGCGCCCCCGACATCGCCGGCCAGGGTCTCGCCGACCCGACCGCCGCCGTGCTGTCCGTGTCGCTGCTGCTCGACCACCTCGGCCACAAGGAAGCGGCCCGCCGCATCGAGGCGTCGGTCGCCTTCGACCTCGCCACCCGCGACCAGGCGTCCCCCGGCACGACCCAGGCGATCGGCGACCGGCTCGCCGCGCTCGTCTCGTCGAACGTCCGCACGGCCGGCTGAGGTCTTCTCCGGAAGCCCTGCTGCGGGAGCCGGTCGAGTACCGGCGCCGACTCGCAACGGTGTGGGCTGGTCCGTAGTCTGAGTTTGCCGACTGCGGACCAGCCCGTTACCTGTTTCGTCTCGCTCTGTTTCTCTGGGCCCGCCTGCCGCGGTCTGCCGCGTCGCTCCCGTCCCATCTCGGTCCACGGGAGACGACCTCACCCCCGGAAGACGGCTGGCGGTTTCCTTCGTGAACCCCGAATGGTTGGGGTCGCGCCGATGGGTTGTCCCTCCGTGTCGGTCACGTGGTGGTGCTCAACCCGCGGCAACGACAAGTCGACAACGCTCGCGTCCCTCGTGGCGGCGGATCCGATGTTCGTCCGGTCCAGCTGTTGTTCGCGCAGCTTGAGTCAGAGGACGACAGTCCGCGCTGCCACGCTCATCGCGACCGCGCTCGGCCTCAAGCGTCCAAAAGGGACAGTGGTGCCGCGTCGACGGTCATCCGGTGATCGGCCGGTGATGTCGCAGAGAAATCGACATCACGGAGCTGATGTTCGCCCCCCCCCGCCTGAGCGGCTGGATGAATCGCCTTGATGTCCACAATGGACTATGGGGCGGCGCCGCGTACCCCTGGGCGACTGCTGCTCGGGAGTCGCCATCGTGACGCGAGTTTCCCGGACGCCGTGCGAGCGCTGCGCCGCCTTCTTGCTGATCCGGAGTCGGTCGCCGGTCCGGCGCGTTGGCTCGGACCGAGCGACGTGTTGTCGCCGCGTGGCAGCCCGCCCGGCCATCGCCACCACGGCAAGGGTCGGTGCAACGCGTCGCTGCAGCACTGGGCGCGTTTCCGGCCGCGCACCTCGACGATCGCCTCCCAGGAAGTGAGAAGCGCCGCCCGGGACTTGGAAGCCTCGCGCAGCTGTGGCATCATGCAAACCATGACCGCCATCTCGATCATTATCGCCGAGCGCGCCGGATAGACGCTCCACAAGAGCTTCCGGCGCGCAACCTCTCGCACCCATGCGGGAGGTTTTTTTGTTGCCAGAAACAGCTTTGCCCGCCACAAGGAGACACCGTGACCCGCACGGAGCCCGCCGGAACCCCGCTCGGCGACGCCTTCCACCTCTACGACACGACCCTGCGCGACGGCGCCCAGCGTGAAGGCATCACGTACTCCGTCGCGGACAAGCTCGCCGTCGCGAGGCTGCTCGACGAGCTCGGCGTGGGCTTCATCGAAGGCGGCTGGCCGGGGGCGCTCCCGAAGGACACCGAGTTCTTCGCCCGCGCCGCGAAGGGCGAGCTGCAGCTCAAGCACGCTGCGCTCGTCGCGTTCGGGGCCACGCGGAAGGCAGGCACCCGCGCGTCGGAGGACCCCCAGGTCCGTGCCCTCCTGGACGCCGAAGCCCCGGTCGTCACCCTCGTGGCGAAGAGCGACCTGCGCCACATCGAACGCGCGCTGCGCGTCGACGTCGACGAGGCCTGCGCCATGGTCCGCGACACCGTCGCGTTCCTGACCGGCGAAGGCCGCCGCGTCTTCCTCGACGCCGAGCACTTCTTCGACGGGTACGCCTTCTCGCCCGAAACGTCGTTGCGAGTACTCGACGCCGCCGCCGGGGCAGGCGCCGACGTCCTCGTGCTGTGCGACACCAACGGCGGCCAGCTGCCGCTCGGCCTCGCGGAAACCGTTCGCGAGGTCAAGGACAAGACCGGGTTCCGCTTGGGAATCCACTGCCAGGACGACACTTCCTGCGCCGTCGCGAACTCCATCGCCGCGGTGCAGGCCGGCGCGACGCACGTCCAGTGCACCGCGAACGGTTACGGGGAGCGGGCCGGCAACGCCGACCTGTTCGCCGTGACGGGAAACCTCGTGACCAAGCTCGGAATGGAGGTCCTCCCGACCGGAGGGACCGCCGAGCTCACCCGCGTCTCCCATGCGCTTGCCGAAATCGCGAACCTCGCACCCGACACCCACCAGGCCTACGTCGGGTCGTCTGCCTTCGCCCACAAGGCGGGGCTGCACGCGAGCGCGATCAAGGTGGATCCGTTGTTGTACAACCACATCGATCCGTCTTCAGTCGGCAACGGCATGCGGGTACTGGTCACGGAGATGGCCGGCAGGGCCAGCCTCGAGCTCAAGGGACGTGAACTCGGGGTCGACCTTGCCGGCCGGCCCGAAGCCCTGACGAACGCCGTGCAGAAGGTGAAGGACCTCGAAGCCGAAGGCTGGTCGTTCGAGGCCGCCGACGCTTCCTTGGAGCTGTTGCTGCGCCGTGAAGTCGAAGACGTGTCCGGCGAGGAGCCCGCGGCGCCGCCCTTCCGCCTCGAGTCCTACCGCGTCGTCCTCGACCACCGCCACAACGGCGAAGTCGGCTCCGAAGCGACGGTCAAGGTCCACGTCAACGGCCACCGCGTCATCGCCACCGCCGAAGGCAACGGCCCGGTGCACGCCCTCGACGCCGCCCTGCGCGAGGCCCTTAGCCCCCACCTGTCCTGGTTGGACTCCGTGGAGCTGTCCGACTACAAGGTGCGCATCCTGCCCTCCAATCCCGGCACCCACGCCGTCACCCGCGTCCTCCTGGAATCCAGCGACGGCGAACGCGAGTGGACCACGGTCGGCGTCCACGGCAACATCGTGGAAGCCAGCTGGATGGCCATGTGCGACGCCCTCGTCCACAAGAGCCTCACCGCCCGCGGCTGACCGCACGGCTGTCCCCGCCTCACCGAGCGCCCGACGATTCGCGGCCGAGCTCGAAACCGCGTCCCGGGTTTCGCGGCGACTCGCGGCTGAACGCCGAGCCTCGTCGCTCAACGGCCTGGCGGTTCTGCTTCGCGCGACGAAGTCCCGCGCCGCAGCACGTCAGGGAGCGCACGGTTCGCACCTGTTCATCGGCTCCCTCCTTTCCTGGGCTCATCTCGGGTTCGGTGCGGGGATGGGTTTGGTGTGGCGGCGGGTTCGGTGTGGCGGCGGGTTCGGTGGTGGAACGGGTGCTGTCCCGAAAGGTTTGCCCACCGCCCTGTCGCGGTCGAGGAAATCAGCCGAGAAGCCGGGCGAACGGGCCACTCGCGCCGCTTCCGGCCGCCGATCCGCAGGTCGAGGCCGGAGCGATCGGCCCGTTCGCTCCGCGGCAGCGCGTCGGGACCGTTCGCGCTGCCAGGGGCGAGCGCCGACGGCACGGCGTACGTAGACTGGCCCCCGTGCGTCTAGCTCGTATTGCTCATCCCAGTGGTGTCGCGTTCGCTTCGATCGAGGGCGAGGGCGACGACGCCCAAGTGCTCGAGATCGCCGAGCACCCGTTCGGCCAGCCGAACTTCACCGGCAAGCGGTGGCCCCTCGCCGACGTCCGCCTGCTCGCGCCGATCCTGCCGTCGAAGGTCATCGCCGTCGGCCGGAACTACGCGAAGCACGCGGCCGAGTTCGGCAACGAGGTGCCGGCGGCGCCGATGCTGTTCATCAAGCCGTCCACAACGGTGATCGGGCCCAACGTGCCGATCCGCCGCCCGCGCGACGTCGGCCGCATCGACTTCGAAGGCGAGCTCGCCATCGTCATCGGCCAGCCGGTGCGCAACGTGTCGGCCGACCGCGCCGCGAGCGCGATCCTCGGCTACGCCGTGGCCAACGACGTGAGCGCCCGCGACCTCCAGAAGTCCGACGGCCAGTGGGGCCGCGCGAAGGGCTTCGACACGTTCTGCCCGCTCGGCCCGTGGATCGAGACGGCGGTCGACCCGGCCGACCTCGCGTTGCGCAGCGAGGTCGACGGCGAGGTCAAGCAGGATGGCCGCACGTCCGACCTCGTGCACAAGGTGCCGGAGCTCGTCGAGTTCGTGTCCGGTGTCATGACGCTCCTGCCCGGCGACATCATCCTCACCGGCACGCCCGAGGGCGTCGGCCCGATCGTCGACGGCCAGTCCGTGTCGATCACCATCGAAGGCATCGGCACCCTGACCAACCCGGTCCAGGACGTCTGATCCCGCACTGTTCCCGAGGCCCGCCGGTCCCTCGCCGAGGAAACCGGCGGGCCTCTGTCGTCACCGGACCGGGTGACTGATGTCACGGAGTCTCCACGACTTCGCACGCTCCGGGCGGCCGCGACGACCGCATCGGGCCGTTGTTCGGGAATGAGGTGCCCGCAGTCGTCGAGGATGCGGATGCGGAGATCGGCCGCCGGGGGAGCGGCTCCGGCCAGCAGGGCCGGCGGGACGACCACGTCGTCGCGGCCGAGCAGGATCTCCGTGGGCACGGTGAGCGGATCGGGGTGACGCCCCAGCCGCGCGATGTCGTGCGTGACGAAACTCCAGTTGAGAGCTTGGCCCGCGCGGGCGTGCGCGGGTAGGCGGCTGTCGGCGACGAACTCCTCGAGCGCGTCCGCCGACGTCATTCCCCAGCGGCGCAGGAGGAAACGCGTCAGCGCCGGCCAGTGGCGCAGCACCGCGGGACCCAGCAAGGGGTACTCCCACAGCGCGGTGTGCCAGAACCGCCAGGCCTGCGTGCGTAGCGCCCGCCGTGCCGGCCACGGGTGCGTCATGTTCAGCGCGAGGTGCGTGGCTATGCGGTCGGGTGCGCGGAGGGAGAGGAAAAAGGCCGCCCACGAACCCCAGCCGTGGGAGACCACCTCGACGCGGTCCAGGCCGAGTGCGTCGAGCAGGTGCAGCAGGTCGTCGACACGAGCGGTGGTGTCGTAGCCCCTGCGGGGCGCGTCCGACCAGCCCGCTCCCCGGAAGTCGGGCGCGAACACACGGCGGACGGTGGCGAGGCCGGGGATCACGTCGCGCCAGGTGTACCAGTGCTGCGGAAAGCTGTGCAGCAGCACGACGGGCGAGCCGGCACCGGCTTCGGCGACGTGGAGCCGGACGTCGCCGGCTTCGGCGAACCGGTGGGTCACGCCGGGGACTTCGGGCAGCGGGCGGGTCATGGTGCCCTCCTTTCTCTCTTTTGCCCTTGAAGAGGCGGGGACGGCGTCGAAGGTTCCCTCGAAAAATTTGAAGATTCCGTGGAACCTTTCGCCGCCGAAGCTCCTCTTTCACGGCGAAAGACCACCCCCGACCGAGGAGCCGCAGTGTCCGAACCCGACGAGCTGGTGCGCGCCGCCCAGCGTGGCGACGCGCTCGCCATGCAGGAGCTGCTCGGCGTGCTCACGCCGTACGTCGGCCGGCTGTGCGGTCCGATCGCGCTCGACGACGGCCCGGACGCGACCCAGGAAGCGCTGATCGCCGTCTTCCGGAACCTGCGGCAGCTGACCGAACCCGCGGCGTTGTACGGCTGGGTGCGCGCCATCGCCGTCCGCGAGGCGGTGCGCGTCGCACGACGGTCGAAACGGGCCGTGCCGGGGCTGCCGCTCGACCTGCCGGCGCCCGGTGATCCCGCGCTCGCCGTCGACGTCCGCGACGTCCTCGACCGGCTGAGACCGGAGCACCGCGCGATTCTGGTGCTGCGCGACCTGGAAGGTCTGGACGAGCGGACCGTCGGGGAACTGCTGAAGGTGCCGGCGGGCACGGTGAAATCGCGCCTTTCCCGCGCACGGCTCAGTTTTCGAAAGGAGTGGTCGCGATGATCTGGCCCACGGCAGACCTCGACACGATCGCCCGGCTGCGCGTACTCGCGGCGGCGCTGCCGGGCGCGTTCGTCGAAGAGACTGAGGTCGAGGCCCCGTTCGCGTCGGTGTGGGACGTCGCGGCGGACCTCGAGCACGAGCTGCCGCAGATCGCCCGCACCATCCGTTCGCTGCGCCCGCTTCCGCCCGACGGTCCACGCTTCGAGGTCGACATCGTGGGGCACTTCGGTCTGCACGAGCGGTTCGAGGTGGTGCTCGACACGGGCTGGTGCGTCATGCAGAGCCGCCGGGTGGTCGGCGGAATGGCCGCCGCGCCCGCGGCGGACGGCGGCACCCGGTTCGCGTTCCTCGGCGCGCTCAGGGGTCCCTTCGCGAAGGCCGTGTCGCCGCTGGGCCGCCCGATCGGGCGTGGCCTCGTCACGCGGCTGCGCAAACGCGTCGAGGCCACGCGATGACGCCTACTTCGTGGCGGGTTCCATCGCCCTGCGCGCGAAGCCCGGGGCGTGCTCGGGCCGGAAACCCACGCCCAGCAGGCGTCCGGGCATGTACGCGAGCTTCGGGAACCTCGTGAACAACGCGATCATCTGCTCCGGCGGGCCGTCGCGGCGACCGCTCATGACCGGGCGCATGACGCCGCGGTGCAGGAGCTGCTGCAGTTTCTGCACGGCGATCGTCGGCAAGAGGCGGCGGGTGCGGACCTTCGCGAGGTCGTCGGGCGTGGGTCGGCCGCGCAGCAGCGGGTCGGCCAGCATCGTCGCGGTGGCAACGGCGTCCTGTACCGCGAGGTTGATCCCGACGCCGCCGACAGGCGACATGGCGTGGGCCGCGTCACCGATGCACAGGAGGCCGTCGACGTGCCAGCGGTGCAGGCGGTTGAGGCGGACGTCGAGGAACTTCACGTCGTCCATGGTTTCCAGTTCGTCGACGCGGTCGGCGAATTCGGGGCAGATGTCGACGACGCCGCGGCGGAATTCCTCGATGCCGGCGGCGCGCAGATCGTCGCCCTTGGGTGCGAGGTAGGCGATCTGGAAGTAGCCCGTGCGGGGGAGGGGCACGGCGAAGCGCCGGCGGTGCATCCGCGGCGTGAGCATCGCGCCGGCTTCGCCGTCGTGGCGGGAAAGGCGGAACCACCAGACGTCGAACGGGCAGTCGAACTCCCGCGGCTCGAGCCCGGCGGCGCGGCGGGCGAGGGACCAGCGCCCGTCGGCGGCGATGACGAGGTCGGCCTCGAGGTCGCCTTCGGTGCCGTCGGCGGCGCGGTACCGCACGCCCGTGACGCGGTTGCCCGAGCGGAGCAGGTCGGTCATCTCCGTCTGCAGGCGGAGGGTGAACGTCGGCTCCTTCTGCGCGGATTCGGCGAGCAAATCGAGGAAGTCCCACTGCGGCACCATCGCGATGTACGGGTGTGGAACGTTCAACAGTTTCATGTCGGCGATCTTCAGGAGACCGCCACCTTCGGTGGGGAAGCCGACGTCGGTGAGCTCGCTGTGCGGAATGGCGTCGAACTTGTCGCCGAGGCCGAGCTCGTCGAGCAGCGTCAGGGTGGAGGGGTGCACCGTGTCACCGCGGAAGTCGCGCAGGAAATCGGGGTGCTTCTCGAGCACCGTCACCTCGACGCCGGCCCTCGCGAGGATCAGCCCGGCGACCATGCCGGCCGGTCCACCTCCGACGATCACACACCTCGTGCGTTCGGCCATCTGACTCAGCCCCCTTTTCATCATGCGTTGAATAAGGACAGGATGCACCCGGGGGGCCGACGAGTCAAGCGGCGCGGCCGCGACTGTCCACACGGGACTGAAGCGGGAGGGAACGGTGCCCGTTCGCGCACCGTTTCGGGGCAGAGTGATCCGTTGAACCGTTTCATTGCCGGCGTACGAAACGGTTCACTCACCCGGCTGGCCCGGATTCCGGTGTAGTAACCGGATGACCACTTTCCCCGCACCGGGAGTAGACGCCGTGCGCCGGATCAGCGGAGCCGTTATCACCTTTTTGGCCGCGTTGCGAACGCGGCGAGTGCCCTAGCCTCACTGGGTGGATTTCGCCGTGGCACCCCCGACCCCCTCGCGAACCGCCCCCGGAGCACCTGTTGTGCCCGAACCCTGGGCGCCTCCGGAGCTGCGTCTGGTGTGCCTCGACATCGATGACACGCTCATCGACTGCACCGCCGCGATCCGCCGCAGCCTCCACGCGCTGACCGGCCGGAGTGACCTCTGGCCGTTGTGGGACTTGATCACCGAGGAGCACGTCGCGCTGGTCGTCGCGGGGAAGCTCGAGTACGGCGTGATGCACCACCGCCGCACCGAGTGCTTCCTCGCCGAGCTCGGCATCTCGGCCGACTCCGCCCAGGTGACCGCGTTCGAGGCGCGCCGGCGCGAGATCCTGGCCACGTCGTGGCAGCTGTTCGACGACGTGCTGCCCTGCCTCGAGTGGCTGCGCGCCGCCGGGCTGCTGCTGGCGGCCGTGACGAACGCCTCAGGTGCGCACCAGCGGCGCAAGATCGCGGACCTCGGGCTGGCGCCGTTCTTCGACCACGTCGCCATCGCGGGCGAGGTCGGCGTCGCGAAGCCCGACCCCGTGATGTTCCACTCGGTGTGCCTCGGCCTGGGCTGCGACCCGGCCCAGACGGTGCACGTGGGCGACAAGCTCGACACCGACGCCATCGGCGCCCACGCCGCCGGTCTGGGCGCCGTCTGGCTCGACCGCGACGGCACCGCCCGCACCGGTGAACGCCCCCCGGTCGGTGTACACACGGTCACCAGCCTTGATGAGCTGCCTGAGCTGCTGGTTTCCGAGTACGCGACCGTCGGCGTCCCCGCCCAGCGCGCCGCGGGGACCCCCGCTTCCAGGGTGCGGGACGGCGTGCTCTAGTATTTCTCCTCGTGCGGTGCTGAACCGGCTCAAACCGGGAAAGCGCCTCACTGGGGTATGGTGTAATTGGCAGCACGACTGGTTCTGGTCCAGTTAGTCTAGGTTCGAGTCCTGGTACCCCAGCTGCGGAGAGTGACCCCCCTGCAGGGCGAGAAATCGCCTCTGGTAAGTTCTCTCCAGCAAGAAAAACCGAATAGCTCCCCGGAAACGGGGAAGATCCTAAGCCCCCGTCGTCTAGCGGCCTAGGACGCCGGCCTCTCACGCCGGTAGCGTGGGTTCGAATCCCATCGGGGGTACATCGAGTCGCCACCCAGGTTCCAGAAGTTGTGGACCTGGGTTTTTGGCGTTTCGAGGGTTCGCCGGCTTGGCGCACGTGGGTGTCTACACGGGACGGCGAGGCGCCCCCGACGTGCGGATCTGCGGGCGGCTGGAGTGGCCGCTGCGGGGCTTGCAGGGCGCGTCGGCCTCCCGGTTGTCTGAGGGCTCGGTCGACGGGCCTGGGACGACTCCGGCCGTCGTCCGGGGCTGGTCTTCGCCGCTCGGGTGCCCGGGCTCCTCGCTGCGACATGGCTCACGTGCGGCGGGAGAACGTCGTTGTTTTTCTCTATTGTCCTGCGCGAAATCAATAACGTTCCCGATCGAATCAGTGCGAATACAATCGCGTCAACGGCATTGATTGTCACTTCGTTTCCTCACCGCGGACATTCGCCGTGCCGAAGCTCTCCGTAAGAGCCGACTTTGCCAGGGCGATCCTGCATGCGGTGAAGTCTCGCTTCCCGGGCGTGGCGATCGGATCGCACGCTCGGGCTGGAGTTGCTCCGGCGCGAGCGTGCGGCCCGGTCCGTGGGTCGGCTGCCACCAGGCCGAACGTCGCGCACCGAACCAAGGGCTGTGCCGGTAACGAGGTGAGCGAGGCCAGCGCGCATCGGAACCATGGCTCAGTGAACGGAGCACGCGCGCAACGCCGCCCCTACCCTGCGGCCGCTTTCGCTGGGCCGAGCCGCAGCCGACACGGCCCGCGCGACTCGCGAGTCGCCCACCTCCGCTGGAGCAGTCACGCCTCCGACCGTTACACCGCCGTTTCTCGGCGGCCGGAGCTTGAGGTTTTGCGACGGCAAGACCCACGGCCCTTGGCTTCGCCGATGCGGCGCACCGTCGAGGTGTCCTGGCTACAGTCCTCGGGCCGGCGCCGGGGGTTCGATGCGAGCGAGGCACGTTGGGCGACTGGCCTTCAGCGGCAGGGTGAACAAGCGCGGGCCGGTACCTCGTGCATCGTGACTTCGCTCCCGATCAAGTTGTGGGGCTGGTCTGGCGTGCGCTGGCGGCAACAGCCGCGCTGCTCTGATGCGGCGGTTTCGAGTTCGCCGCCTGCCGCGGCTCACCTCCGCAGGCTTGGGGGAGAGAGAACCTGGGCCACGTCGTGGCGTGCGGGGCCTTTGGTCTGGGGTGCGCTGGTAGCGACGGTCGTGCGCTTCAGGCGCAGAGGGTTTAGCGCGCCAGCCACGGTTGGTCTGGCTTACTTCGAGGCGGCAACGACTTCGGTCTGGTGCCTCCGACTCGCACGGCTTCGGGCGAGACGAAGTCGCAGCAGGGCACCTCGTGATCGAGGGGTGTGCTGTCAGCACCTGCTTCGTGCAGGTGGCCATGTGGGTTCGCGCGCCAGGCGCGGTCGGTCCAACGTACTTGTGAGGCGGGCAGCGAAGTCGGGTCTATGCCGCCAGCTCGCGGACTGCGGACGCGATGAGTCGTAGTAGCCCGAGGGATGCAAGCTGGGTGCGCTGCCGGCGCTGGTAGTGGGCAGCTGGCGCCGCGGGGTTTGGGCACAACGAGCAGCGGATGCGGCTCAGTGTTTGGGGCGGGCAGCGAGCACGGCATTGGTCTCGGCTCCTGCGGCGCGATCAAGTCGTCGTGAGTACGCGGGCTGGTTGGTTCGTTGGGAGCGATGGCCGCGCGCTGCGGCGCGGCGGGTTTCGAGCTCATCTCCCAGGGCAAGTGAGCTGGGACGTGTCGGTCTGGGGATTGGGGTTCGGGCACGATCAAGTCGAAGGCAGTGGCTTGGTGGCTGGGCGCTGACGGCGATGGCCGTGCTTCGCAGGCAGCGCTGCGGATTTGAGGGCGAGCCGCGTTGGTGCGTGCTCGGGCATCTGTCACCGCTTTGTGGTTCTTGGCGTGGTCAAGTCGTTGTGGGTGCGGCTCCGAGCTGGCAGGCGCTGTCAGCAGTGCCATGCGTTGTCGGCTTCGAGTGCGAGGCGCAGTCGGTGCGATCCCGGGGACACCCTCGCGTCGAAGCGCGGGTCAGGCTGGGCGCATCAAGGTACAGAGGTGGCTCACCGGCTGAAGCGTGCTGCGTTGTGTCTCGCCCGCGAGCATCACATGGGCAAGTCGCAGTTGGTGCAGCGTGTGGTTGGGGTGCGGCGGCAGCGATGGCGATGTGCTGCCGATGCGGTCGCGCGCGTGAGTCGCAGTGTGACCGACTGGCGGGGTGTTGTGGCAGCAGAGCTCGCGGCTGACTCGTGCGTAGCCGACTGGAGAGCATCGTTCGGCGTGTGCGAGTGGCGACGTCAGAGGGTCCGCGTCCGGTGTGGTTGTAAAGGCTTAGCCAACGTAGCCAAATTGTCTGGAGTGCTGACGTCTGGGGAATGCGTGGCGCTGCGGCCTAACCGTGGTTAACGGTCTGGGGATGCACCGGCAACAGCAGGCGGGCACGTGTCGTCGGCGCCGTGGTGCTGGGTGCGAACCACGTCGCGGCCGGCATGTGCGCTCGCGGGCCTGAGGGTCCAGATCGTGCGCGGCCGGGCAAGTCGCAGGTGGTGGGGGAGAGGCCTGGGGGTAGTTGAAGGTCCCGCGTCGAGGTGTACGAGGCGAGTCGCCGAAGGGGTGGGTCCGCTGGCTCGGGCCGGAAGTGGCGACCCGCTGGATGGCAGTGGACTTCTGGCGCATCGGTTGTCGCGGCGGCATCCTGGGGGTCGCCGGCCTCTTCCTGCGTGTGCCTTGCGGCGCCGCGGACATTCGAGATGATCGAGTCGGCGTTGACCTGGCTGGTTATCCCTCGCCTGCCGAATGGCGGTGGAGGGGCGTCGGTGTCGGTGGATTCAAGGCACATCGAAGAGGAGCAGTCTCGGCTCGCCAATAGGCACGAGTCCGCGAAGTCTTGGGCATCGGGCGACCTCATGGGGCGCCGGTATTTCGGACGTGGAGGACGGTGGGCGGCAGCGTGCGAGGGGCTTGGCGCTGCCTTGTGGGCGGGTGTGCCAGGAGGGCGAAGGGCTTGGCGCCGCGTTGCGGAGCAGGGGCCGGGCTGATTGGAGGGAAAGGGCCCAGCGCTGGTTGGTGGGCGCGGGCGCCGGTGTTTCGGACGTGGACGACGGTGGGCCGCAGCGGGCGAAGGGCTTGGCGCTGCCTTGTGGGGGCCGGCGTGCCTGGAGAGAGCGAAGGGCGCGTTGCGGAGCAGGGCCGGCTGACTGGAGGGAAAAGGGCTCAGCGCTGCTTGGTGGGCGCGGGCGCCGGTATTTCGGACGTGGAGGACTGTGGGCGGCAGCGTGCGAGGGGCTCGGCGCTGCTGTGCGGGGGCCGCGTGCCTGGAGGGCGAAGGCTTGGCGCCGCGTTGCGGAGCAAGGGCCGGGCTGGCTGGAGGGAAAGGGGCTCAGCGCTGCTCGGCGGGCGCGGGCGCCGGTCTGACCCGAGTGCGAGGAGCAGCGGACGGTGCGGTCCAGGCGGCTGGATTCGCCGGTGGAGCTGGATCGTGGGTGGGGTCGAGCCGCCGCTGAGAGGTGTGTGTGGCACACAAATGCGGCAGGGCCCCCTTCCTGGTGTGGGAGGGGGCCCTGCCGCGTGTGGTGCGTTGCCCGAGGAGTCTCGGGTGGTGGTGTTACTTCTTTTTCGCG